>NZ_JAJCME010000299.1:0-206 GCF_020560115.1 Mediterraneibacter sp. 210702-DFI.5.30 | reverse complement strand
GATCGACGTTGCTTTCCTGGGGGTACCAAACTCAGATGCGCTGGGTAACGCTAATGGGATGAATGGTGATGCCGTCTTTGGCTCATTGGGCTATGCTTTGATGGATGCTCAATATGCTGACAAGGTCGTCTTGCTGACTGACAACATTGTCGACTACCCTAACACGCCAGCTTCAATCAAGCAGACGCAGGTTGACTACGTTATTA
>NZ_JAJCME010000298.1:0-206 GCF_020560115.1 Mediterraneibacter sp. 210702-DFI.5.30 | reverse complement strand
CTCCCACTGCGCAAAACGTGCGTCCGCCAGATGGCTTGATACAATGCCCACATAACTGGCAGCTGAACCAGCAGAGGCAGCATCGAAGCAAACGGGTGCACGCCAGCATCCTTATAAAGCTTTTGTTGCGCTGCCTGCATCTTTTCCAGTGATTCACGATCGCGTCCAGGATACTTCTTTTGAATCTCCTTAAGCTGCGGCGTTAA
>NZ_JAJCME010000297.1:0-207 GCF_020560115.1 Mediterraneibacter sp. 210702-DFI.5.30 | reverse complement strand
AATCAATTGGAACGTGCTCGGCCATGCCTAACGCGCGTTTAAACAATGCTAGATCGGTCTGCACTAATTGAGTAACGGCAGGGTGCTGGACCTTGACGACGACTTTCGTGCCATCAAAAAGCGTGGCATGATGCGTTTGTCCAATTGAAGCTGAGGCAAAAGGCGTCTGATCGAATGTCTGAAAAACATCTTCAATCCGCTTGCCGG
>NZ_JAJCME010000296.1:0-207 GCF_020560115.1 Mediterraneibacter sp. 210702-DFI.5.30 | reverse complement strand
AATTGAATACTGGTGTAGGGATCAACCGTAAAGTCTTTCAGATTGCGATTGTTGACGCCGACAATCCGCGCGCCGCTTTTAAGAGCCCTTTGCAGTTCGAATTCGTTATGTGCTTCAACTAATGCATCCATGCCAAGACTTTCTGCCAGCTGTCTATACTCAGTCAGCTGCTCAACGGAAAGCAGACCCGCAATCAGCAGAATCGCC
>NZ_JAJCME010000295.1:0-207 GCF_020560115.1 Mediterraneibacter sp. 210702-DFI.5.30 | reverse complement strand
CCCAATTATAGAACAATTGTTCGTAAAAATCGACTTAATTTGCAAAAAAACATCCCCAAAGCTCTGTTGAACTCTGGGGATGTTCTGCTTACCTAATTAAGCATTCTGCAGCGAAGCAAGACGTGCTTGGGCTGCTTCCAGCTTCTGCTTCCATTCGACTGCCTTAGCCCGTTCTTCGGCTACAACAGCTTCAGGAGCATTGTTGAC
>NZ_JAJCME010000294.1:0-207 GCF_020560115.1 Mediterraneibacter sp. 210702-DFI.5.30 | reverse complement strand
CTTGGCTCAGTAAATGGGAAGTAGCTTGGTCGCAAGCGAACCTTCAACTGATCACCAAACAGGTTTTGGGCAACTACTTCCAACGTCCCTTTCAAGTCAGCCATCGTCACGTGCTCACCGACAACCAGTCCTTCTACTTGGTGGAACTGATGACTGTGCGTGGCATCATCAGTATCGCGCCGGTAGACCTTGCCTGGCGAGATCATC
>NZ_JAJCME010000293.1:0-208 GCF_020560115.1 Mediterraneibacter sp. 210702-DFI.5.30 | reverse complement strand
ACCATGAATTACGCAAACAGAGCCAGCAAGAGGAGGCTTTTTTAAAAAGCTACTGTCAAAAGCATCAATTAAAGCTGGCAGTCAGACACTGGCCGATCAAAGAACATCCGCAAACCGGGATTGAGGATGCCGCGCGGACAATGCGCTACCGTTTTTTTGCCCAGACGATGCATGCACATCAAGCTGATTTTCTTTTGACCGCGCACCA
>NZ_JAJCME010000292.1:0-208 GCF_020560115.1 Mediterraneibacter sp. 210702-DFI.5.30 | reverse complement strand
ATCAGTTTGAGCTTGGTGATAATCTATAAAGAGCTACTAAAACAAATAATCGCGTGCCGTCAGCATTAAGTCTGATTACACGCGATTTTTCATTTGTCTGCAGTTATTTGCGGTTGTAGTATTCAACTTCAACGTTATCGTCAGTTAAAATCAGTTTGGTCAGACTACCGTTTTCCGGACGCACCGTCAGATCGTACTTGCCCTGGCC
>NZ_JAJCME010000291.1:0-208 GCF_020560115.1 Mediterraneibacter sp. 210702-DFI.5.30 | reverse complement strand
CATCTGGAAAACGTTCGATATGGCCGCCTTTTGGATCTGGGGTGTTTTGATCGATACCGGCCAGTGCCAAGGCTTTTGAGTTGCCAACTGATGAATGACAGTCGGAACGGTAGATAAAGATCGGCTGTTCGGTAGTAACTTGGTCCAGATCGTCAACGGTTGGCGCGCGATGTTCTGCCAGCTTGGTTTCGTCAAAGCCCCAGCCCTC
>NZ_JAJCME010000290.1:0-208 GCF_020560115.1 Mediterraneibacter sp. 210702-DFI.5.30 | reverse complement strand
CCTGTTCTTAAAGCCCGTCTTTAAAAACATTGCCAAGCAGATGAGCACTTCGACTTATGGCGGGGCCGTACTGCTTGGCTTGAAGGCGCCAGTCGTTAAGACGCATGGCTCTGCGGATGCGGTTGCAGTCAAGAATACGATTGGCCAGATTCGCACCATGATCCAGACCAGCATTATAAAAGAAGCCGTTGACTACTTCAGTCCCGAG
>NZ_JAJCME010000029.1:0-2339 GCF_020560115.1 Mediterraneibacter sp. 210702-DFI.5.30 | reverse complement strand
TTTCTATCAGATCTGCTTTGATGATCTGTGCTTCCTTCTTTATCCTTCCATCGGCTACCACTCACCCTTTCCAGTATAAAGAACTCTGCTTCTCTTAAGTTAACAAGGTAATTCTATCTCTTCAAACACATCTCCGGTCAGATCACAAAGATCCTGTATCGGAATCTCTGTATCATCAATCCGTAAATATGACGATGAATCAAAGAATTTTACAGTTCCCATTATCGTATGGTATTGACCGATTAATGGATTCTTCTGTGACCTTACGAAATATGTTACTTGTATCTTCCGGTCACAAGTTAAGATATTCAATTTCATATCCAACTCATTTTGCTTTTCCTCCGATAGAACCTTTCTAGGTTCATAAAGAATCTCTTGTTGTCGAACGGTTTCATCCAGTCCCCGAAGTGCTGCAAAAGGCACAAACTGTTTTGCCCTGCGTCCTACATCCATCGGATGCCTTCTGGAAACAGGTCTTGGTGAATATAAATACGGTTGATATACACTTGCCAGCACTTCTGATACCTCCTTCTCTATGCCCGGTGGCCACCAATCTGTTCATTGCGTTCTCTATAAGTAGAACACTCTAGCAGATTAGAGCCCCGCATAATAGCGTTTTTTCCATAACGATGCTTCACATTTAATACCGCCTCCTGCAAATGCCTTTCTTTATCTGTCAGTTTTGGATCATCAAACAGGCTGTACTGAACATAACTTTCTGGCGCAATCCTGTTTGCACAGACATCTACCCTACGGATTCCTGTCGATCTGTCTGTAATTCTACAATAAAGTTCTTCTACTGCTGCAATGATTTCTCTAGCACTGTTCGTTTCTCTCTCAAGTCTCACAGTTCCTTTCGATGATTCTTGTCCATACCGATAATCGTATGAAATCCACAAGGTTAACGAATTGGTTACAAGACCTTTTTCAAATAGATCCAACGCCAGATTGTCCGTCATTTCTCTTACAATCACAAGTGCTTCTGCAAAAGAATAGTTTCGCATTAGCACCTGTCCATTTGACAGACTATGTTCTTCCGAATGATAATTCTTAATATCACTCATCCGACAAGTCTCATAGCCCCACGCATGATCGATTAACAGTTCCGCATCAATCCCAAACAACTTATACAGCCAGTCTTCAGATCTTAAAGAGGTCAGTGCAATGTCACCCATTGTATAGATTCCATAACCAGCCAGCTTCTTTTCTGTCCGTGATCCGATTCTCCAGAAATCACTTAATGGTTTATGTTCCCACAACTGCTCTCTGTAAGAAAATTCATCCAAAACTCCAATATGGTCATCCACATGCTTCGCCACAATATCCATTGCAATCTTTGCCAGATACAGGTTTGTCCCTACTCCGGCTGTTGCTGTGATTCCTGTTTCATCCATGACTGCCTGCATAAGTTTTATTGCCATTTCTTTTGCGGTCAGATGATAAAGATGCAGGTAATTTGTCACATCGATAAAACATTCATCGACACTATATACATGGATGTCTTCTTTTGAAACATACCGCAGATAAATCCCATAGATTCTTGCTGAATAGTCAATATACAGCTGCATCCGTGGCATGGCAGTAATGTAATCCACTCCTTCTGGAATCTCATGAATCCTACATCGATTCTTAATCCCAAGTGCTTTCATTGCCGGAGTGATTGCCAGACAAATGGTTGACTTTGATCTGGTAGGATCTGCAACTACAAGATTGGTCTTAAATGGATCAAGTCCACGTTCTACACATTCTACAGATGCATAAAAAGATTTCAGATCTATACAGATAATAGAAGTCTGATCCTGACTCACTTTTGTCACCTCCCATATATCTTTCCTCTTTTTGTGATATGTATCCCATTTTAACTGTCAACAGCTGTTCATTCTTCCTGTTTTCTTCAAAAATAGGAACTTCATTTCACATATTCATTGACAAAAGAGGAAATATTGTGTATCTTATAGGAAAGATGTTTCCCTTATCTGTGATTCACATTATAGGATAGACCTTTCCCTTTGTCAAGATTATTTTTTGATTTATGGGAGAGATATTTCCCATTCGACTTAAAACGGCTAATGAAACTTATAAGACAAGGGCTTAGAAAGAGGTATTTTTATGACATTCGGTGAAAAAATTAGATCATTAAGAAAAGGAAAAAAAATGAGCCAACAGGAACTGGCCAGCATGGTTGGTGTATCTTACCGAACCATCCGTTCCTGGGAAGTAGAAGGACGTTACCCAAAGCAGAATATCCTTTACCAGAAACTTGCAGATGCATTACAGTGTGATGTTTCTTATCTTATGAGTGAAAATGCATCCTTTATTACAGAAGCTTCTGAACAATT
>NZ_JAJCME010000289.1:0-209 GCF_020560115.1 Mediterraneibacter sp. 210702-DFI.5.30 | reverse complement strand
AGACCGGCCTGGTCTGGAAGCCACTGGATAACGGCAGCGTTTACCTGTCCTACGCGACCTCGGCTACTCCGCCAGGCGGCGTGGTGGGTGAAGGCGTTGAAGGCAACGGCCTGGTTGCTCCAGGCAGCACCATCACCAGCGACCTGAAGCCGGAAGAAACCGTTAACTACGAACTGGGCACCAAGTGGGACGTGTTCCACGATCGTCTG
>NZ_JAJCME010000288.1:0-209 GCF_020560115.1 Mediterraneibacter sp. 210702-DFI.5.30 | reverse complement strand
ATTAATGGCATCAGTAGTAATCGTCGGCAGTCAATGGGGCGACGAAGGCAAGGGTAAAATGACCGACTATCTCAGTCAGGAAGCCGATGTCGTCGTTCGTTCGCAAGGGGGAAACAATGCTGGCCATTCCATTATCTTTGATGGCAAAAAGTTTGCGCTGCGTTTGATTCCTTCAGGGATTTTTGGTGCTAAGAAGCTTTCTGTAATCG
>NZ_JAJCME010000287.1:0-209 GCF_020560115.1 Mediterraneibacter sp. 210702-DFI.5.30 | reverse complement strand
GGTGCCGCAAGCTGGGCTTATCTTGGTAAATCCCCTGCCCAGTTGAGTTATTCAGAAGCCGCGCTTCTGGCGGTGCTCCCGCAGGCACCAAGCCGCCTGCGGCCAGACCGCTGGCCGGATCGCGCTGAGGCGGCCAGAAATAAAGTTCTGGAGCGCATGGTGACGCAAGGCGTCTGGACTGCGCAACAGGTCAAAGAGTCGCGCGAAGA
>NZ_JAJCME010000286.1:0-210 GCF_020560115.1 Mediterraneibacter sp. 210702-DFI.5.30 | reverse complement strand
CGGAAACTGAAGAACGCATGACCGTGCGCCTTCTGGCCTATGCCTTTTGGTACAACGAGCAGCTGTCTTTTGGTCGTGGTCTGTCTGATGTAGACGAACCAGCTCTGTGGGAAAAAAGCCTGGACGACCGTGTCCTGCACTGGATCGAAGTCGGCCAGCCCGATGCTGACCGCCTGACCTGGTGCTCGCGCCGCACCGAGCGCACCAGCC
>NZ_JAJCME010000285.1:0-210 GCF_020560115.1 Mediterraneibacter sp. 210702-DFI.5.30 | reverse complement strand
CTTTACCGGCGTCCATGTCAACTACAGTATCAATCAAACGTTGGTGCAATCGCTGTGGGACCACGGCTTTAATGAAGACTTCGCCACGCTGGCCGACTTTAAGAATGCTTTAAACTTCAAGCTGGCACAAAGTTTTGTGTTGTGGCGCTGGCTGTTTACCTACTTTTTTGGGGCCAGTCCAATTGCCGGCAATCTGCCAAGCAATCTACC
>NZ_JAJCME010000284.1:0-210 GCF_020560115.1 Mediterraneibacter sp. 210702-DFI.5.30 | reverse complement strand
AATGGATCGAAACCGGCATCTTTAAGTCCCTAGCAATCGCTAACTGACGCTCAAAGACTTGTTTCTGCACGTCATGCGGCGAATGTTCATCGTTAAAGTAGTCCAAACCGATTTCACCAATTCCCACAACGACTGAATCCGTCAGCTGTTCTAAGAGCAGTTCTTCTGCTTTTGCATTAAAGCAGACAACATCTTCTGGATGCCAGCCAA
>NZ_JAJCME010000283.1:0-210 GCF_020560115.1 Mediterraneibacter sp. 210702-DFI.5.30 | reverse complement strand
CAAAAAGCCATCCAGTATCTGCTTTCCGCCAATCTTGGCGAAGTCTTGACGCTTTTGATCATGACGATGATGAACTGGTCAATTTTGGCACCGGTCCAGATTTTGTGGATCAACCTGGTTACTGACACTTTTCCGGCGATCGCACTAGGAGTTGAGCCAGCTGAGGGTGATGTTATGAAACATCAGCCACGGGGCAATCAAGGCAGTTTC
>NZ_JAJCME010000282.1:0-210 GCF_020560115.1 Mediterraneibacter sp. 210702-DFI.5.30 | reverse complement strand
CGGTGTTTGCCTTGTTATTGGTGATGTGGGCAGGTATCCCGGCGATGATCTTTGGACCGGCCTTGTCGGTAAACCCAACCACTGCGGCGCTGATTGGCCTGGCGGTGCTATTGGCTACAGGGGTGTTGAGCTGGGAAGACGTGCTGAAACACAAGGGCGCTTGGGATACCGTCGTGTGGTTCTCTGCGCTGGTGATGATGGCCAGTTTCC
>NZ_JAJCME010000281.1:0-210 GCF_020560115.1 Mediterraneibacter sp. 210702-DFI.5.30 | reverse complement strand
AATCATTCAATTGATCGTCTGAATGTTTCAGATCACCTCCAAATTCCTTTAAGGCATCAACGCCACCAACGTTTTCAACAATTCCAAATCCCTTGCCGACAATGATTCGTGGCAGATTCTTGGCACTCAGCTCATTTTGATCGTCCAGCTGCTCAATTTTCAGCTTGATTTCCCAGCCATCGCCAAAGTCATAGCGGAATAAGAATTCAT
>NZ_JAJCME010000280.1:0-211 GCF_020560115.1 Mediterraneibacter sp. 210702-DFI.5.30 | reverse complement strand
GAGAAGGTCATTCCGCGTGATTCGAATATCGGCCAGATTGGCATGGCGGTCGGAGGTGTTGGGCAGAACATTGCTCAGAACCTGGCACGGCTAGAGGTGCCAACGTATCTGATTACCGTTTACGGCGACGATATGAACGGTATCGTCATGGAGCATTCCTGCGCTCAGCACGGCATTCGGCTGGACTACGCCGAAAAACTGACTGGCCAGC
>NZ_JAJCME010000028.1:0-3120 GCF_020560115.1 Mediterraneibacter sp. 210702-DFI.5.30 | reverse complement strand
AAAACCAACATCATCATCCAAACCTATCACTGCTTTGGTTATGCCCTCGACCTATTAGTAACAGTCAGCTCCATGTGTTACCACACTTCCACCTCTGCCCTATCTACCTCGTCGTCTTCAAGGGGTCTTACTAACTTGACGTTATGAGATATCTCATCTTGAGGGGGGCTTCACGCTTAGATGCCTTCAGCGTTTATCCCTTCCCGGCTTGGCTACTCTGCTATGCCTTTGGTAAGACAACAGATACACCAGCGGCCAGTCCATCCCGGTCCTCTCGTACTAAGGACAGCTCCTCTCAAATATCTTACGCCCACGCCGGATAGGGACCGAACTGTCTCACGACGTTCTGAACCCAGCTCGCGTACCGCTTTAATGGGCGAACAGCCCAACCCTTGGGACCTACTTCAGCCCCAGGATGCGATGAGCCGACATCGAGGTGCCAAACCACTCCGTCGATGTGAACTCTTGGGAGTGATAAGCCTGTTATCCCCAGGGTAGCTTTTATCCGTTGAGCGATGGCAATCCCACTTTATACCACCGGATCACTAAGTCCTACTTTCGTACCTGCTCCACCCGTCGGTGTCGCAGTCAAGCTCCCTTCTGCCTTTGCACTCTTCGAATGGTTTCCAACCATTCTGAGGGAACCTTTGAGCGCCTCCGATACCCTTTCGGAGGCGACCGCCCCAGTCAAACTCCCCACCTGACATTGTCCCCCAGCCGGATCACGGCTGCTGGTTAGAAACCCAGTACTGCAAGGGTGGTATCCCAACATTGGCTCCATGGCAACTGGCGTTACCATTTCCTAGCCTCCCACCTATCCTGTACATGCAATACCGAATCCCAGTATCAAGCTGGAGTAAAGCTCCATGGGGTCTTTCCGTCCTGGCGCAGGTAACCAGCATCTTCACTGGTATTTCAATTTCACCGGGTGCATTGTTGAGACAGTGCCCAAATCATTACGCCTTTCGTGCGGGTCGGAACTTACCCGACAAGGAATTTCGCTACCTTAGGACCGTTATAGTTACGGCCGCCGTTTACTGGGGCTTAAGTTCAAAGCTTCGCTTGCGCTAACCTCTCCCCTTAACCTTCCAGCACCGGGCAGGCGTCAGCCCATATACCTCACCTTTCGGTTTTGCATAGACCTGTGTTTTTGCTAAACAGTTGCTTGGGCCAATTCTCTGCGGCCATCTTACTGGCACTCCTTCTCCCGAAGTTACGGAGTCATTTTGCCGAGTTCCTTAACAATGCTTCTCCCGTCGGCCTTAGGATTCTCTCCTCATCCACCTGTGTCGGTTTACGGTACGGGTATCCTGCAAACAATAGCGGCTTTTCTTGACAGTCAGCTCACGTGCTTCCCTACTTATTTTCAGTCCACATCACGTCTTCAGATTGTTCAGCGGATTTGCCAACTGAACTCCTACCTCGCTTGTACCGGTCTTTCCATTCCCGGCTCACGCTCTCTGCCTGTGTCCCCACAGTTCTGTTACAGGATAGTACAGGAATTTCAACCTGTTATCCATCGACTACGTCTTTCGACCTCGCCTTAGGCCCCGACTTACCCAGAGCAGATCAGCTTTACTCTGGAAACCTTAGATATTCGGCCGGAAGGATTCCCACCTTCCTCTCGCTACTCATTCCGGCATTCTCTCTTCTTAAAAGTCCACAGCTCCTTACGGTACTGCTTCGTCCCTTTAAGAATGCTCCTCTACCAATTGAATTCTCAATTCCAAAGCTTCGGCAGTGTGTTTTAGCCCCGGACATTTTCGGCGCAGGACCTCTCGACTAGTGAGCTATTACGCACTCTTTGAATGAATGGCTGCTTCTGAGCCAACATCCTAGTTGTCTTCGAAATCCCACATCCTTTTCCACTTAACACACATTTTGGGGCCTTAGCTGTTGGTCTGGGCTCTTTCCCTTTTGACCACCCAACTTATCTCGGATCGTCTGACTCCCATACATCATCTACACGGCATTCGGAGTTTGATATCCCTTAGTAAGCTTTGACGCCCCCTTAGGAATTCAGTGCTCTACCTCCGCAAGACTCGTATGAGGCTAGCCCTAAAGCTATTTCGAGGAGAACCAGCTATCTCCGGGTTCGATTGGAATTTCTCCCCTATCCACACCTCATCCCCACCCTTTTCAACGGATGTGGGTTCGGTCCTCCATTGCCTTTTACGGCAACTTCAACCTGGACATGGATAGATCACCCGGTTTCGGGTCTACTCCGACTGACTATGCGCCCTATTCAGACTTGGTTTCCCTTCGGCTCCGGACCTTTAGTCCTTAACCTCGCCAGCCAGCGTAACTCGCCGGACCGTTCTACAAAAAGTACGCGGTTGAGCATATAAAGCTCTTCCACAGCTTGTAAACATATGGTTTCAGGTTCTTTTTCACTCCCCTCCCGGGGTCCTTTTCACCTTTCCTTCACAGTACTATGCGCTATCGGTCACTAAGTAGTATTTAGCCTTACGGGGTGGTCCCCGCATCTTCCCACAAGGTTCCACGTGTCTCGTGGTACTCTGGATCCCGCCATGTCAACTCGTCTTTCGCTTACGGGGCTTTCACCCTCTCTGGCCGGCTTTCCCAAAACCGTTCTGCTAAACTCGTTGAATCAATTCCGCGGTCCGAACCCCAGCATGCACGCACGCTGGTTTGGGCTCTTCCGTTTTCGCTCGCCGCTACTCACAGAATCACATGTTGTTTTCTCTTCCTCCGGCTACTTAGATGTTTCAGTTCACCGGGTTCCCTTCCTTAAGTTATGTATTGGCTTAAGGATACTTGAGGTTTGCTCAAGTAGGTTTCCCCATTCAGAAATCTCCGGATCAAAGGATATTTGCTCCTCCCCGAAGCTTTTCGCAGCTTATCACGTCTTTCATCGGCTCTTAGTGCCAAGGCATCCACCATACGCTCTTATCAGCATAACCAACTCGACCTCATCCCACGGGAATGGGATAATGTCCACACATACATAGCGTTGTATGCGTTGGTGATAGTCAATTTATTTTAAGTCTGTTTTCTTCAGACTGTAAGTTAATGTTGTTAACATTACCTCGGATGTCTTGATTAGATATTTATCTAAATCTATTGATTTTTACTATATGCAGTTTTCAAGGTACATAA
>NZ_JAJCME010000279.1:0-211 GCF_020560115.1 Mediterraneibacter sp. 210702-DFI.5.30 | reverse complement strand
CACGGTGTAGCGCAATTCAGCGCCCCAATGAGGGGTCGGGTAGTTGCTCCAGCCGCTGCCGTTGGACATGGTCAACGGGTGGGCGCAGAAACCGGCGTTTACAAAGCTGGTCAGCAGCGGCATTCCGCCAAAGTCGTTGCCCATCGCCAGGAAGCCGAGTTTGGTGGTCAGCGCCGGGCTGAACAGCGTGCGCTGGTAGCTGAATTCAGAC
>NZ_JAJCME010000278.1:0-211 GCF_020560115.1 Mediterraneibacter sp. 210702-DFI.5.30 | reverse complement strand
ACTGGTCATAGCATTAAACTTTATTAGTTGCCGAAACAGTCTTCTGATGTGCGTCTGGTCAGAGCTTGCTGTGTTGCATGGCAAAAGATTGGTACGATTTTTTCTACTCTAAGTCAAGTGTTATCAACGATTTTAAATAATATACGTACCTAGTTGGAAAATAGCTGCCATAGAATTGGATCAAATATCTGATTTCGGTGGTGAATCTTGG
>NZ_JAJCME010000277.1:0-211 GCF_020560115.1 Mediterraneibacter sp. 210702-DFI.5.30 | reverse complement strand
CACGCACTGGGGGGCACCCGCAAACCGGACGTGGACTGTCACGAGGCTCGCCCGCCATGGGCGATCGAAGAGTCCCAGGATCTCTCCCTCTGCACCCGTTGCGGTGAGTGCTTCAAGGCCTGCCCCAACGGCCTGCTCAAACCGGCCAGTCAACCCGAATACGAAGGTACCGCCATCGCCAGCACCCCTGTGCTGGATCTCGCCTGCGGCC
>NZ_JAJCME010000276.1:0-211 GCF_020560115.1 Mediterraneibacter sp. 210702-DFI.5.30 | reverse complement strand
AAAGCCGCCTCATCTTAAGAGACGACCTTTTAATCAATGTTTGAGAATATCTTCAATTAGCTGCGGTTTCAGCCGCCGACTGTGATCAGGGTTTGAACGCTGATTGACGACACTGACCAGGGCCAGCATTGAACCGACCAGCGAGCTCTTTTTACGGTAGACGGTGTAGCGTGACAGCCAGATATCGGCATACTTTTCCTTATAGTTGCGC
>NZ_JAJCME010000275.1:0-212 GCF_020560115.1 Mediterraneibacter sp. 210702-DFI.5.30 | reverse complement strand
CTACGATTTAACCATTTGTAATACGCTTGCCGACTGATTCCCGCAGCTCGGGCCGTTTCACTAACTGTGTACTAGCCACTGCTGGTCATTTCTTGAACCGCTTGATATCGTTTGGCCGCTTCTCCTCCCGGTTGCTTATTTCGATCAATTTTTTTGAGAAGGCAATCTGAAGCTCTCTTTCACGTAATTTAGCTTTGAGGTCCCGAATCTCT
>NZ_JAJCME010000274.1:0-212 GCF_020560115.1 Mediterraneibacter sp. 210702-DFI.5.30 | reverse complement strand
ATAATCCCCTTAAGGGGATTATAGCCCAGTTGGTGCCGATAACATCCGGCCTGATTTATTCCATTTCCGTTAAACCAGCTTGACGACGGCCGCGATTAAACCATGGCGAAACCGTAAAAACCAGAATGTCATTGACCACATAGATCAAACTGTTGATTGCCATTGCCAGCGTAGCATCCCCTTGCGCAAAGGTCACGCCCCAAAGAATCAGC
>NZ_JAJCME010000273.1:0-212 GCF_020560115.1 Mediterraneibacter sp. 210702-DFI.5.30 | reverse complement strand
CCGCCGTTCTAGCAAACACAACACGCAGTCCCGGAATGATGAAAAAATTATTAGCGCTAGCCCTTGTTGCGCCGTTGCTTGTGTCTTGTTCCAGTAAAAAAGGCGATAGCTATAACGAAGCCTGGGTAAAGGACACAAACGGTTTTGACATTCTGATGGGGCAGTTTGCCCATAACATCGAAAACATTTGGGGTTTTAACGAAGTTCTGATC
>NZ_JAJCME010000272.1:0-212 GCF_020560115.1 Mediterraneibacter sp. 210702-DFI.5.30 | reverse complement strand
CCGATGGTACTGCACTGGAGACGGTGTGGGAGAGTAGGTGGCCGCCAAATTAAAAAGAAAATAAACCGAGAGGTTCTGCGATAAAGCTGGTCTTCACCAGTGATCAGAGTTTAAAAGTAAGCTTTTAGTCTCTGATGACTGATGAAAAAGTCAGTCAGATGAAGAACTGAATAAGGACTTCATCTTATGTACCTTGAAAACTGCATATAGTA
>NZ_JAJCME010000271.1:0-213 GCF_020560115.1 Mediterraneibacter sp. 210702-DFI.5.30 | reverse complement strand
CAAACTTTTTCAAAAAAATCAATAAAGCAGAACGGCTTTGTTACCCTCCCGGCAAAACGTTGTATGATTGCCGAAAATTGTAATCGTTATCCATTTTTAACCATCGTTAGATTTCTTGATCACAAGCCTGTTTTTTAAATCAGCTGCTTCATTTCCTATCAAATCACCTAAATTAAATTCCTGGCAAATAAAAAAACGCGCCATCATGTATCG
>NZ_JAJCME010000270.1:0-213 GCF_020560115.1 Mediterraneibacter sp. 210702-DFI.5.30 | reverse complement strand
CTAAATTTTGACGTTTTTTACACAGCTAAGATTAAACTTTATTTGAATCAATTCACAATAAAAATTATGCATGATCCATTTCAATTAAATAGATTTTCCGTTTTGCAGGTACTGCAATCTTGTCCTTGATGGGGCGAACATTACTCAGCTGCCAAGCAAAATAACCTGCCGCCCAATCACTTGCACATGCGGCTTCAACTTCATGAGGTTGCC
>NZ_JAJCME010000027.1:0-5549 GCF_020560115.1 Mediterraneibacter sp. 210702-DFI.5.30 | reverse complement strand
AAGCGAGACGGTATACGAGATGCGATATCAAAAATTCTTCTATCTGTCAACGGCATACGGATCTCAAGTCCGGCTGCTGTACTCATCTTATCAACATTCAGGTAAATATCACCTTCCAGCCAGATCTGAATATCTACATCAGACATCTTTGTCAACGGATCAAGACCTTCTGTCTCCTCGTAGATTCCTCGTGCAAGTTCAATCGGCAGTACGTCTGGATCGTATTTCTTAAGAATCTTCTGCTTCTCGTCTTCTTTCATGATATTGGTATTTCCAACATAGAAATTCTTCAGATTCTCACCATAACGTTCTGCGTTTCTGTACATATTATAACCACCGAAGAATTCGTCAGAACCCTCTCCGGAATAACAGATCTTCGTATGTTCTGCTGTTGCATTACATCCAAGTGTAAATACAATCGCAGATGCATCTCCAAGTGGTTGCTCCATATTGTACATAACATAAGGTACAATATCAAAGAACTGCTCCGGTGTAATGATACTTCTGGAAAATTTTCTTCCAAGAAGCTGTGCTGTCTTCTCTGCAAGAACAGATTCATCAAATCTCTCTTCCTCATATCCACAACAGTCTGCCTGTTCTGCATCAGACATTGCAAGCACATAGGAAGAATCTACACCACCTGACAGGAATGACTCCACTCTCTCATCTGCGGTCTTCACTTCCGGCATGATTTCTTTCAGAGTATTATGGATCTCATCAGCCCAATCTTCCAGAGTCTTGCTCTCATCCGGATGGAATTCCGGTTTCCAGTATCTGTGAATCTCAAGCTTTCCATCCTGCCAGATCAGATAGCGTCCCGGTAACAGTTTTTTCAGTCCACGGAAAAATGTATTCTCTCCGGCAACATAGGTCAGACTTAAATACAGCTGAAGCATCTCTTCATTCAGTTCTTTCTTAAATCCCGGCTGATCGATAATATCACGGATCATCGTTCCATAAAGAAGCTCTCCATCTTCTGTCTCATAGTAATAGAATGGTTTTGTTCCAAACTGATCTCTCAGACAGAAAAGTTTCTGCTCCTCCTCATCCCACAGAGCAAATGCAAACATTCCGTGCATATGATCTGCCATCTCGCATCCCCATGTCTGATATGCCTTAATCAAAATCTCATGTTCTCTTTCTTCTCTGGAAAGTGTAAGATCAATTCCAAGCCTCTCACAAAGTTCTTCCCAGTTACGAATATGTCCTCTGTATGTTTTTACAATTATCATCTGTTTAACCTCTCTTTTGTCACCATCTTTGGTTTTTGAAAGTTGTTTCTTCTCCCGCTTATATCCTACAGATATCGACAACTTTCACGGTTCAATCCTATTCTATCACACTAACTTTTTCTTGTAAATTCTCAACTATCACTCTGATACCGATCTCGGTCTGAAGCATATATAACATATGTATTTTAGTCAGAATGCATCTCACCTTCATTCGCTTCTTCCATTTGCACTTCTTCTGCTGTGCTACTTCCTGCTATCTCTGCATCAACATACCCAAAACGAATCACTGCCTGTGGCCAGTTAAGGCTGATTCTTGGTTTCTTCCCTTTCTCCGCACCTGCTTTTTCAATCAGATCAAGCAATTCTTCCAGAACTGTTTTTGTCAGATAACCTCCGCGCCAGTGAAACGTCAGAATTCTTCCTTTCTTTGCCATCTGAAGTGCTCTTTTGTAAACTTCTTCCGGTTTTGTAAAAGACAGTTTCTTTTCTTTATAATAGAAATGATCTCCGTCCGTACACTTCATAGCCGGAGCGATCAAAGGCTCATGATCCCGGAAAATCGATTTATCTTCCAGATTGAAATAATCATAACGGATTTCTTCTCCGATCGTACAGTTTCTTGTAAGTGTATTATCAAATGTCGCATCTAAATGATAATATTTCCCATTAATCCGCACGATATTCCATGTATGACGGTATTTGATTCCCTTATCCGGATTATTCCCGCAAATAGCGATCATACACCAGACTCCAAGTTCATCGCACAGCACTTTCACCGCTTTTGCAATCCCCTCACAAACTCCGACACCCTGTCCTAACGGACCAATAATCTCATGTGAATAAGGTTTCTTCAATTTATCATATTTTATATTCTCGCAAATGAAATCATGAATGTATTTTTCTTTCTCTGATTCTGATAATTTCTGCGCCGGTCGTGCAAGTTTCTCTACTCTGGATTTCATTGCCTTCTGATGTTCTTTCACCTTCGCCCGGTCAAACAAATATTCCGGCATAAACTGAATGTTCGGCGATTCCTGATAATAACGATACTTAAATCCCGTTGCCCAGAAAATCTCCGGGTGATCCAGGCGCATCTGGAAGAATACATTATACAGTTCTTCTCCGCTCATACGCGGTACCTGAATCTCCTTCTCCATCCGCAAGACGCCCTGACAGATTGCATGATACGTTGCTTGCTGCATCTTATTCATCTTACTATAATAAAATGGTTCCATACTTATCCTCTCCGGTCAGCAGAAAATTCTTCTATCTGAACTTTTCGTTTTTTTCCTTTCTTTTCCCAGATCATCAGACTGATTTTGTATTGGAGTGAATCTCTTGATGCAATAAATGGTTCCTCACGAAATATATTTATCCGAAATCCCTGTTCTTCTAACTCTCGTTTCCGCTCTGATGCTCTCTTCTCAATCTTACGATTCTGATTTTCTTCCTCATCTGTGAATTTTCTTCTCGGGTAATTTGCTGCTGCCATCTTCAGTTCTTCCATCAAAAGATCTGTGACTTCTGCATGACGCTTTTCCTGCAACATCCCGGCAATCTTTTTTGCCCTCCGCTTCCGTGGATGTTTCTGATAAAACTTTAGACATCTTAGTAACTTTTTATCTTCTACTGTTGCCGCAAGCTCCTGCATCACTTGATGTGCTTCTGCTGACGGTACCCACGGATTTTCCCTTGGAACTACATATTGCTCTGAAACTGCCGGATAACAGCAATGATTCAGCGGCGGAAAGTCCGCCAGCGCAGCTAGTTTCCGCTCCGTCTGATTACAGTATTTTGCTCCCAGATAATCCAGTTTATCCCGTACGATTGCAATCTTATATTCTATCTGACGCAGATATTCCGCACCTTTCACCCAGAAATGTCCGATTTCTCCATAGTCATATAAGTGTACTTCTTCACTTAAATCCTCAAAAAAAATCGTAACCACGGTCTCGCCCTGATGAACTACAAGGACATAGGACTCCTCCGGTTCTTCTGTTACACTTAACTCCGCTTCTAGTTCACCTTCATAATCCTCTCTATACTGACCTGTCATCCTTGCATTTTCAAAGACAAGAAAGCTCTCTACCGCATCGTTCATCAAATAAACCAGCCGCAGTTTTTCTTCTGTAAAAAGCAGTTCAAACTGTCCTTGTTCCAGCACTTCTCCTAGTTTCAGAAATGCTTCCGGCAATTGAATTTCACTCATTTTCCGCTCCCTCAGTGCATTTGTCTTCCAGGCACTCACGAATCTTGTCTTCTTTCAAATCCTCACCGATCACGATCAGAATCTCCTGTCCTTCTTTGATTGGATTTACTGTCATCTTCTGTGTTGTCGCATTCAGCTCCATCCAGTCACCGGATTGATTCTTCATAAATCCTTTTATACGGAACACTCTTCCGATATCATTAAGATTTTTATTGTTTTCTTTTTCAGAATCATCTGTGCATCCACGTTTACCAAACAGCTTTTTCACAGCCGGAACCAGTTCTTCTTCTGTCCGATTCAGATTCATAAAATATAAGGTCTGGAATCCATCCTTTTCTGTACCTTCCGGTCTGCGAAACGACTCAATCTGATAGCCGCTGTTCTGAATCTGTGCAAAATCTTCCTCTGTCAGCATATCCCAGTCTTTTGCGATCACTTCTTTTTCAATTCTTCTGGTACATCCAATACGTTCAAGAGAACGATTGACATGTAAAATAATTCTGTTTTCCTGTTCTTCACAAGCATTGTCCTTATCCAGCCTGCTCAGCACGATCACACCAGCATCCGCCGCCTCAGATCCCAGCAAATATTCCGCCTGATCTGACAGATTTTCTTCCAGTCCCGCATCTACGATTGTGATCACACTTCCGATTTCGTACCACCGATCCAGAGGTTCTTCTCTTAATCCATCAAAAAATTCATCCACGTCATAGATTCCCGACGGCTCCACGATTACTCTGTCATATCCACACATTGCCATAGAGATCAGCTTTGTCTTGAATCGTCTGCGGTGTGTCTCTTTATCACACCCTCCGGAAATCATTTCCAGTTCACATTTTTCTCCCTGCAGCTCCTGAAGAAGCATCATATCCACATTCACCGCACCGAAATCATTTTCCAGAATTCCGATATTCAGACCCTGACGAAGCAGGTAGGATGCATACTCTTTTATAAATGTTGTCTTTCCTGCCCCCAGAAAACCTGTAATCAAATCTATCTTTACCATGATTGTTCCTCTCATATCTGATATACTCGCACAATTTACTCTAACTATAATACCACAATCTTCTTGCTTTTCAAGAATTCCTCTGCAATCCTACCGGAGGCTATATCAGCTGGGAGATGACTCCCACCACTGATACTAGCTTGTTTCTCACCACCTATAGAGATGGGAGTCATCTCCCAGCTGATATAAATATAGAGTATTGAATCCACCGCCTGTTTTCCCTATAATAAACTTATCAACAATAAACGTTATTTTTTACGAAATTTTCAACATTTTTATCTCATCAAAACACACTTTGTGAAGATAACGCTTACGAAACGGAGAATTTATTATGGAATTTCAGAAGATCAGTTCCCCTTCCCTGAGGGATCTGTTTATTGAACAATTAGAACATCTGATTCTTTCCGGCAAGCTACAGGTCGGAGAGAAACTTCCACCGGAACGCCAGCTTGCTGAAATGATGCAGGTCAGCCGTGCGGTTGTCAACAGCGGGATAAATGAGCTGGAGAAGAAAGGATTCCTCACCGTAAAACCCCGCAGTGGAACTTATGTAGCAGATTTCCGCAGAAAAGGGACTCTGGATACATTGATTGCGATCATGAATTACAACGGCGGACGCATGCGTGATCAGGAGATTCGTTCCATCTTCGAAGTCCGCATTGCGCTTGATACACTTGCTGCACAGCTCGCCATCGACACGATCAGCGACAAAAACATCCAGCGTCTCCTCGAATTCGTTAATCAGATCCGTGATGCACAGGATGTCACCACTGCCATTGAAGCTGCTTACGAATTCCAACACGAGTTTGCCCTAATTTCCGGAAATACATTGATTCCACTTATTTTCCAGTCTTTCCGAGCACCGATTTTTAATATGTGGGAACGTTATTGTGAACTCTATGGGATAGAAGAATTATATCGAAGCAATTATAAGACCTGGACCTATATCCGCGACCGAGACACCCAAGGAGCGATTGCATGGGTTCAGAAATCCATGCAGGACTGCATTGATGGGAAGCATCAGATTTACTATTCCAATGAGTTTGTATAAATTTGTATTTGTCTGTCTGATTCTCCATATTGAAGCAAAGGATTTGGTGGT
>NZ_JAJCME010000269.1:0-213 GCF_020560115.1 Mediterraneibacter sp. 210702-DFI.5.30 | reverse complement strand
AAAGTATGCTATGAAAAGTTGGTGTCTGCATGCAGCATGATATCCTCATATGTTAAATATGATTAGGAGGATTTTTGATATTAAATCACAAAGCTGAAACTTGAAAGCTGATAACCATGTCAAACAGGCGAGGTTATCAGCTTTTTCTACAAAAAATTAAAAAAGCAAGCCCCCTTTGGACTATACTTTAAATAACCAAAAACAAAGTATAAA
>NZ_JAJCME010000268.1:0-213 GCF_020560115.1 Mediterraneibacter sp. 210702-DFI.5.30 | reverse complement strand
CAGCTGATCACCAGCCATTTCGCCACACATGGCCGCCTTGGTGTTGTTGGCATGAGCGGCGTCAATCACGTGCTTGATCAGCCGCAAAAAGGCTGGGTTGAGCGGCTGATACAGGTAGGAAACTGCGTCATTGCCCCGGTCGGCCGCAAAGCAGTACTGAATCAGGTCATTGGTCCCGATACTGAAGAAGTCGACCTCCTTAGCCAATTGATC
>NZ_JAJCME010000267.1:0-214 GCF_020560115.1 Mediterraneibacter sp. 210702-DFI.5.30 | reverse complement strand
GCTCAGGTAAGCCTCGTCCAATCGGTGAAGGTGCTGTGCTCAAGATTGTGCGTAGCGGCAAAGTGATTCCTTACATCCAAGAGATCATCAAGCCAGCCAAGAAGCCCATGTTGCCTGACGTCGAATACGTAGAAGATGGCGTGGACTTCCGTCTTGTGGGTAAGAGCACTGAGACTACCGCACGTCTGCTCTCCGGCTTTATGTCCAGCATGAA
>NZ_JAJCME010000266.1:0-214 GCF_020560115.1 Mediterraneibacter sp. 210702-DFI.5.30 | reverse complement strand
GGAGACAAACTTGGCGCCATAGGAACGGTAGACATCCAGCGCACAAAGGTAGGTTGGATCCTCTACCAAGACTTCATCGCCTTCATCAATAAATGCCTTGCCGACCAGGTCCAGCACTTGTTCAGAACCAGTCGTTACCATGACGTTTTCTACCTTTGAATCAATGCCTTCACGTTCTTTAACGCGCTTGGTAATCAGTTCGCGCAGTTCCGTA
>NZ_JAJCME010000265.1:0-214 GCF_020560115.1 Mediterraneibacter sp. 210702-DFI.5.30 | reverse complement strand
ACGATGATTTTTTTGGGCCAGCTTGCGGATGACGGTATTATCCAGCTGATTAAAATGATTGCTGGTAATTACTGCGCCTTGAGTTGGCGAAAGCGACTTAAGATTTTCTAGCCCACAAAACGTGGTATCGTGATTGAACCAGTCTGTGATTCCACGCATCGTGGTTCTGGCAATCAAGTTGTCAAAGCGAGCGCGCCAATGAGTCTGATCCTGC
>NZ_JAJCME010000264.1:0-215 GCF_020560115.1 Mediterraneibacter sp. 210702-DFI.5.30 | reverse complement strand
ACCAACGTTCAATTCATCAATGTTATTCAAACGACATTGAACTCCAATTATGCAACCGTACTGGCGGGCCTGTTCGATAATGCGCAGCTTCCGGAAGTCGTTGGTACGCTTGCCGGTAATGATACGCTTTTGACCATCAGCAAAAATAATGAGGATGCTCAGGCAATCAATCGTTTGATTAAAGAGCACATGACCGAAGACTAAAAAAGCGCACT
>NZ_JAJCME010000263.1:0-215 GCF_020560115.1 Mediterraneibacter sp. 210702-DFI.5.30 | reverse complement strand
GTTTCTTGCGGCAGGGGCGTATTACGCCTATCAACCTGCGACCCGGGACTATGTCGTGGTTGAGCCTCCGGCGGCCAATCAGCAGCCTGTGAGCAATAACTATGAGATGGTGGCTTACCCGATGAACGGTCAAAGCCCTGCACAAATTGGTCAGGATCGCTACGACTGCTACCGTTGGGCTGTAGAACAGAGCGGCTTCGACCCGGCCAAGGCGA
>NZ_JAJCME010000262.1:0-215 GCF_020560115.1 Mediterraneibacter sp. 210702-DFI.5.30 | reverse complement strand
CAGCTGCAGTTGACTGGCCGCTTTAAGATCAATATTCCAGGTACGTTCAATGACAGCAATGCCTTGGCCGCGCTGATCGTAGGGCGGCAGTTCAGTGATGATACGGTGGCTTTTGCCAAGGGACTGGAAAAAACCACCGTTCCTGGCCGCATGGAAATGCTGAGCAATCAGCGGGGACTATTGGCCTGCGTTGACTATGCTCATAACTATCTGAG
>NZ_JAJCME010000261.1:0-216 GCF_020560115.1 Mediterraneibacter sp. 210702-DFI.5.30 | reverse complement strand
GAAGGCCAGGTGTTGATTAATTTCGACCCGAGCGATGCGCAAGTCGGCCTGCAAAGTGCCGAGGCCAACCTGGCCCGTACTGTGCGCCAGGTGCGCGGTCTGTTCAGTGATGTGAAGGGCATGAAGGCCCAGGTTGCTGCGCAGAAGGGCGAAGTGCAAAAAAACCAGGACAACTACAACCGCCGTAAAAGCCTGGCGGCTGGCGGGGCCATTTCC
>NZ_JAJCME010000260.1:0-216 GCF_020560115.1 Mediterraneibacter sp. 210702-DFI.5.30 | reverse complement strand
GAACAAGGCATTTACTTCTACCTGCACATTGATGCTGCCTATGGTTCATATGCTCGTTCAATGTACTTAGATGAAGACAACAACTTCATGCCTTACGACCAATTGGAATCCGTATGGAAGAAGTATGGTGTATTCCAAGGTGATGGCGAACATGTTTCTAAGTATGTTTACGATGTTTACAAGGCATTCCCAGAAGCTGAATCAATCACTGTTGAC
>NZ_JAJCME010000026.1:0-6324 GCF_020560115.1 Mediterraneibacter sp. 210702-DFI.5.30 | reverse complement strand
TTTTATATTTTATCAAAAGCTTTTGTCTTTGTCAAGAACTTTTTTATTTTTCTTTCACTGCCGAATCCGTTTGATTACTTCTCACTAGCAGTGTATTTATGCTATCACATTCGAACTTTTCTGTCAACCACTTTTTAAAATTTCTTATAAGTTTTTATCATCTTTACTTATAAATCTTTTCTTCGAACTTTTTCTCTCTCAGGGACTGTCCGCCTCCGCGCCTTCCTCTTATTCAAGCGTCTGTTCTGTAGTTTTCAGTGCCGTTCTCAGCGACGAATGTTATCTTATCATAGTCATTTCTAATTGTCAATGTTTTTTATATTTTTCATGTAATTCAGAATATTCTGAAAAATTAGCATCTGCGTTCCCAAACACTAACAGCTATTGCAAGCTTGCTTGCAATAAACTGGTAGGGTTGGGGAACATAGGGCGAATGCCCTTAACCGAAAGGACGTCAGTTCTTTCGGTTGTTGCAGATGCGTAACATACATTTCAAAACACGACAGCTATTGCAAGCTCGCTTGTATAATATACTCATTTCATGTTAAGATAGTATCAGCTTTATATATGAAAGGATTTTCTCATGCCTGGTTTTATTTTACATTTAACTGCAGCCCAGATGCTGCGAAGCCATCTTCACGAGTACCCTGATTTTCCTTATCCGATTCAATCTGTAAATGATTTTCTGATTGGGAATCTTCTACCGGACGCGACAGACCAAAAAGAGCTTTCACATTTCCGGAATCCTGTTTATCGTGATAAGATGATGGTATTTCCAGATTTAACACGTTTTATTGCTAAATACAGCTCTCTTCTTTCTGATTCCAGTGTTTTGGGATATTATTTTCATTTATATATCGACCGTCGGTTTTTCAAGGATTTTATTCCGGAAATTGTTGATTTTTATGATGAAACCGGACAGATTACAGATATAAAAGAAGAGATTGCGACCGTTTATATCAGAAATTTCCAGACTTATATCCCTTTTGAAAAGTATCTTACTGAGGAATATTATTATGGGGACTATACAAAGATGAATACTTATCTTGTAAATCGTTATCAGATTCCACTCGATCTGAACGCACAGATAATAAATCCAGGGATCAATGAAATTCAGTATGGAAATGTACAGCAAGTCCTGGATTCATTGCATGGATATCTCAGTGTTACCGTGGATGCAGTAAATGATCTTAAGGTATTTCCACTTGATAAGCTTCTTGCTTCACTTGAACAATATACGATTGAATTTTTAGCTAATCCTTTATAGAAAAAACTCTATTATCCCTGCCATATTCTAATCCGGAAGAGATAATAGAGTTTCTTATTATTTTACGCGATCTCTGTCGTACTTTCGAACTGAGAATTATACAGATCTGCATAGAAACCGCCTCTTGCAAGAAGTTCCTCATGATTTCCCTGCTCAATGATATCCCCATCCTTCATAACAAGGATCAGATCGGCATCCCGGATTGTTGACAAACGGTGGGCAATAACAAAGCTTGTTCTTCCCTTCATCAGATTGTCCATTGCTTTCTGGATCATTTCTTCTGTACGGGTATCAACGGAACTTGTCGCCTCGTCAAGAATCAGGATCTTCGGATCTGCAAGGATTGCTCTTGCGATTGTGAGGAGCTGTTTCTGTCCCTGGGATACATTACTTGCTTCTTCATTCAGTTCCATATTGTATCCTCCCGGAAGTGTCTGGATGAAACGATGCACATGTGCCGCCTTCGCTGCCTGAATCACTTCTTCCTCTGTCGCATTCAGTTTTCCATAACGGATATTGTCACTGATCGTACCATGGAACAGCCAGGTATCCTGCAGAACCATTCCGAACATTTCACGGAGTTCACTTCTATTGAAGTCCCGGACATCGTGTCCGTCAATCTTGATCGAACCTCCATTCACATCATAGAAACGCATGAGCAATTTGATCATTGTTGTCTTTCCGGCTCCTGTCGGACCAACAATTGCGATCTTCTGGCCTTCTTTCACATCCGCTGAGAAGTTATTAATGATGATCTTATCTTCATTGTATCCAAAACGTACATGCTCAAATTCAACATTTCCCTGAAGATTCTCTACAGAAACCGGATTCTCTACTGTCTGATCTTCTTCCGGTCCTTCCAGGAACTCGAAGACACGCTCTGATGCTGCAGCTGTTGACTGAAGCATATTCGCCACCTGTGCGATCTGCTGCAATGGCTGTGTAAAGTTACGTACATACTGAATAAAGGACTGGATATCTCCAACCTCGATCACATCCTTAATTGTCAGATATCCGCCAAGGATTGCCACTGCCACGTAACCCAAGTTTCCTACAAACTGCATTACAGGCATCATCAAACCGGAAAAGAACTGGGATTTCCATGCGGAATCATACAGCTTATCATTTGTTTCATTGAATACTTCAATTACTTCCTCTTCTTTATTAAATGCCTTGATGATGTTATGACCACCATAGATTTCTTCTACCTGTCCATTCACATTTCCAAGGTATGTCTGCTGCCCTACGAAATATTTCTGTGAATGTTTCATTACGAATCCGATCAATCCGGCAGAAAGCGGAAGAATCAAAACTGCAATCACTGTCATCAACGGGCTGATTGACAACATCATGATAAATACACCAATCAGAGTTGTAACCGATGTGATCATCTGAGTCGCACTCTGGTTCAGGCTCTGTCCAAGTGTGTCAACATCATTTGTCACACGGGAAAGCACTTCACCTACCGGCTTTGTGTCAAAATAGCTCATCGGCATGCGGTTGATCTTCTCGGAGATTTCTCTTCTCAAACGGTAGGTTGTCTTCTGAGACACCCCCGTCATCAAATATCCCTGCACAAAACTGCAGATTGCGCTGATCACATACAGGCAAAGAACAGTCAGCAGAATCTGTCCGATTTTACCGAAATTCATTCCATCTCCACCGGAAACTTTACTTACAAGTCCATTGAAAATCTCCGTCGTTGCTTTTCCTAAAATCTTCGGTCCGACAATATTGAATATCGTTCCACAGATAGCAAACACGGCTACGAAAAATACCTGTACTTTGTAAATTGCCATGTAGCGGATCAGTTTCTTCATTGTTCCTTTGAAGTCTTTTGCTTTTTCATTCGGTCTTCGACCGCCATGCATTCTAGCCATGAATCTGATCCTCCTTTCCATCTGTCTGCTCATTTAACGCTGCTTCTAACTCTTTCCTGGACAGCTGGGATTCTGCGATTTCACGGTATACCGGACAGTTCTTGAGAAGCTCCGCATGAGTTCCCTTACCTGCCACTTTGCCTTCGTCCAATACTATAATTTGCTCTGCATGCAGGATCGTGCTGATTCTCTGTGCAACGATCAGCACCGTACTTCCGCTTGTCTTTTCAGCCAACGCACGGCGGAGTGTTACATCCGTCTTATAGTCAAGGGCAGAAAAACTGTCGTCAAAAATAAATACCTGAGGGTGCTTCGCGATTGCTCTTGCAATAGAAAGTCTCTGCTTCTGTCCACCGGATACATTCGAACCTCCCTGTGAAATCGGGCTCTTATATTTCTCCGGTTTTGTGTCAATAAATTCTGTTGCCTGTGCAATCTCTGCCGCCTCGATCATCTCATCATCGCTTCCATGTGAATTACCAAACATGATATTAGATGCGATATCTCCCGAGAACAGAACTCCCTTCTGCGGAACATATCCAAGCTTCTCACGAAGTTCATGCTGTTTCACTTCACGGATATCTACACCATCCAGCGTAATATCTCCGGATGTCACATCATAGAAACGTGGAATCAGATTTACCAGCGTAGACTTACCGCTTCCGGTACTTCCGATAATCGCTGTTGTCTCACCCGGCTTCGCTGTAAATGTAATATCTTCCAGAACATCTTCATCTGCACCTGGATAACGGAAAGATACATGATCGAAAGTAAGTACTCCTTTTCCGTCTTCCGGGAAATGTTTTTCTTGCTTTGGATCGTGGATCATTGTCTCACTCTTCAATACTTCCTCAACACGGTCTGCTGCCACAGCTGCTCTTGGAAGCATAATTGAAATCATACAAAGCATTAAGAATCCCATAATGATCTGCATCGTATATTGGATAAATGCCATCATATCTCCAACCTGCATCTGTCCATCACTGATTCCATGTGCTCCTGTCCATACGATCAGAACAGATACACCGTTCATGACTAACATCATCACCGGCATCATAAATGTCATTGCACGGTTGACGAAAAGATTCGTCTTCGTCAGTGTGCGGTTCGCATCATCAAATCTCTCTTCCTCATGCTTCTCTGTACTGAATGCACGGATAACCGGAAGTCCTGTCAGAATCTCTCTTGTTACAAGGTTCAACTTGTCAACAAGATTCTGCAGCACTTTGAACTTTGGCATAACAACAAGGAACAGCAACAAAACTACAAATGCAATGATAATAACCGCAAGTCCGATGATCCAGGACATGGATACATTCGTCTTCATAACCTGCAGCACTCCACCGATTGCAAGGATTGGCGCATACAGAACCATACGAAGCAGCATAACGATCAGCATCTGAATCTGCTGGATATCATTCGTACTTCTCGTGATCAAAGATGCTGTTGAGAAGTGATTGAACTCGTTGTTTGAAAATCCAACAACCTTATGGAATACTCCACTTCTCAGATCACGTCCTGCACTTGCCCCAACTCTTGATGCCAGAAATGCAACCATAATACTTGCTACCATTCCAAGAAGAGCAAGTGCAGCCATCTGACCTCCTGTTTTTAACAGATAATGAATCTGTGTCTGATCCATGTCCATTCCAAGGTCTTTATATGCACTCCTGCAGAAGCTCACTGATGCCTGATCAAGAATTGTATCCGGCATCTCTGACATCTGCTCTTCAATCTTCTCAACCATTGTTGCTCTCTGCTCAGCCGGAAGCATTTTCAGAAGATCAAACATAGACATGTCATCCAGTGACACTGCCTGGGATTCTGCCTGAGATTCACCTTGTGGCATTCCTTCCGGCATTGTCTGGTCTGCCCCTTGTGGCATGCTCTGCGCCATTCCCTGGGACATCTGCTCTTTCAGCTTGTCTTCCATCTGTTTTGTTGTATCACTTCCGGACTCGATTCCGGATGTCATCATCATTGGAATCTGAAGAATATCTTTCAGATTCTCCATCGTATTTTCCTCTTCAGCAACAGAATCTTTCAAGACATAAGCTTCTTTTTTATAAGAAGTATTATCTTCTGTATATGCATCTATCACCGTCTGTTGATCGTCTTCCGATACAAACAAAAGCAATTTTTCCATTTCTTCTGTTGCAATCTGTCTCGGTACTTCATCTTCAATACCGCCCTGCTGGATTCCTACATTTACAATATCTGATGTGTAGGCCGGCAAGGACAGATCACAATACGCCTGCACAACCAGAATCAGCACGATCGCAATCATAGCTTTCCAGTATGATGCAGCGTATTTGAATAAGTTCTTCATAATCTGCGTATTTCCTTTCCTGGTAATTCTCTTCAAGTTACACAATCTATTATAAATCACTGATTTTCAGTGACAGTAATCTACTTCATTCACTACTCCAGATTCTCTAAGATCTGCATGAGCAGCCGGCGAAAAAGCATCTTCTCTTCCGCACTCATTCCTTCAAACACGATTTCTTCCAGTTTCTCAGCTGTCTTGATCACGTAAGCTATGCAATCTTTCCCTTTCTGCGCAAGGGTAAGGCGCATCACTCTCTGATCCTGTTCATCTGCTTTTCTTGTAATGTAACCTTCCTGCTCCATCTTCTTGATCATCGATGTGATCGACGGCGGCGTTACATTCAGGCGCTTCGCAAGTTCTTTCTGAGACATGGAATCTTCCTGATGAAGGGCAAATAATATACCTGACTGGGCTCTGTTCAGATCGTATTCTGCATATAATTCCTGTGCTCTCTTTCCGATCAGGCGCATACTCTGTCCCATCAATCCAAGTAATGGGGCATCCTCTTTATGACACTTCACGTTCTTCTTCCTCCTTGATTTATTGATACATTCTGCGAAACAAAATTTCTGACTATCACTTTCCCCACAGAATGAATGATGAAATTAGTTAGTTAATTAACTAATTGAAAATATATTACTTTTTACGAAGTAAGTCAATATTATTTCTATTTTTTCACATTTTCTTAATACTTTTTGCACATAAACAAATTAGATAGTTAATTAAATTTAATGTATAAAAATGGTGAAATCAAATGACTGACTCCATCTGATTTCACCATTTCCCATTAAAACTCGTTACTGTTCACACGATGTGCGACCAGCAACGCATCTCGCCATTTTAAATCG
>NZ_JAJCME010000259.1:0-216 GCF_020560115.1 Mediterraneibacter sp. 210702-DFI.5.30 | reverse complement strand
ACTGCAGGACGTAATCCGAAGGTATGGCGAGACGCTGCATGAGGAATTTTCCTAGACGAAAATCGAATGATAGCGCAGAGGGCTTTGGGCAGCGAAAGCTGCTTCCAGAGCGGCCAAAAGCCGCTCTGATAAACCGGCGTCGAAGACGACGGAAACAGCCTGACAGACGCCACCCGAGCCCACGAGGGGGGTGAGGAAAAATGGCCCCCAGGCCGA
>NZ_JAJCME010000258.1:0-216 GCF_020560115.1 Mediterraneibacter sp. 210702-DFI.5.30 | reverse complement strand
ACGGAATATTTCGCTGATCAAGGCTTTCAAAGGGTTGTAGTTTTGACTTCGACGATTGAGTTGGCTTCAACGCGAATCCAGCGTTTTCAAGGAATCAGTCAAGCAGCGTCGACCATTGAGACGATTGAAATTGATGAGAACAACTTTCAGCCGGATGCAGTCTATGGTGCACTCAAAAAAGCCTTGAGTCGACCAGGTAAATGTCTTTTGTTTGCC
>NZ_JAJCME010000257.1:0-216 GCF_020560115.1 Mediterraneibacter sp. 210702-DFI.5.30 | reverse complement strand
AAGGAAAACAACGCGGAAGGCAACATCTCTGATACGGAGCTGGATGTTTACCTAAAGCTGCTTGACAATATGATGAGCGATTTGAACAGGCTGCCTAAAAAAGCGCCTGATTTGATGGTTTATTCAGAAACTTCTTTTGAGACCATTCTCTACCGAATCAAAAAACGGGGCCGCGACTATGAACAGATCGACAACAACCCTGAGCTTAAGGACTAC
>NZ_JAJCME010000256.1:0-217 GCF_020560115.1 Mediterraneibacter sp. 210702-DFI.5.30 | reverse complement strand
AAAACACACATTTAACCGCAAAGTTATATGTGTGTGAAGCCATAAAGCGTTTTTTATGGTAATAATCCGATACCTTGTAAACCAGCATCTTCAGCAAAACCAAACATTAAGTTCATATTTTGTACAGCCTGTCCTGCCGCACCTTTGACTAAATTGTCTTGAACAGACAAAACTATTAACTTGTTCGGATGCGGTTTATACAGTGCATTTCTGAGTT
>NZ_JAJCME010000255.1:0-217 GCF_020560115.1 Mediterraneibacter sp. 210702-DFI.5.30 | reverse complement strand
GCGGCAGTCGGCATTACCTATTCTGGGGAAGCCAGTGAAATGATCAGTGTCAATTCACATCTCCACTACCTCGTACCAAGCGAGGGCAGCAACATCTGGTTTGACAACATGGTGATTCCCAAAACGGCTAAAAACAAAAAAGCAGCCTATGCATTCTTGAATTTCATGCTGGATCCCAAGAATGCCGCGCAAAATGCTGAATATATCGGCTATGCAA
>NZ_JAJCME010000254.1:0-217 GCF_020560115.1 Mediterraneibacter sp. 210702-DFI.5.30 | reverse complement strand
CAAACACAATCTGTGCCCCGGCAGCCGCGCCATCGATAGCTTCTGATACCGCAAGGCAGTTGGCGTCATTTGCCAGCCGGACTTCGCGCTTGAGCGCGCTGCTGAGATCTTTGTCGAACGGCTGGCCGTTAAGCCAGGTCGAGTTCGCGTTTTTCACTACCCGGGTATAAGGGGAGATTGACCCCGGAATACCCAGCCCAACCGTACCGGTCTCGCC
>NZ_JAJCME010000253.1:0-217 GCF_020560115.1 Mediterraneibacter sp. 210702-DFI.5.30 | reverse complement strand
GGTTGAGCAGGCCGAAAATGAGTTTGCCGCTCAACCTGACCAATAAACTCATCATGCCATTTTGGCAGAGCATTCAGCTGCACACGCACGTCAATAAACGCCTGGGCATGCAGCTCAACGTTGATCAATAGCTGCATCAGCTCTTTAGAAGTCACATAGTCATTAAGATGCTCAACTGCATAAAAAGCGGCCTCAGCATACTGCTGATCTTCATATA
>NZ_JAJCME010000252.1:0-217 GCF_020560115.1 Mediterraneibacter sp. 210702-DFI.5.30 | reverse complement strand
CTTGCTCATTGCCAGCAAAAGCTTACGGTGTGTTTCCGCCATCTGTTCTTTGTTGGACTTGTAATGAATCTTAGAGATCTTCGTGTTGCCATCCACGATCATGGCAATCGTCGGTCCGAAAAGCTCCCGAATATCATCCAAAGTGGCCCCAGTATCTTCAACGATATCATGCATATAGCCCGCGCATACCGTTTCTGGATCCATGTGCAGATTGGCC
>NZ_JAJCME010000251.1:0-218 GCF_020560115.1 Mediterraneibacter sp. 210702-DFI.5.30 | reverse complement strand
GAGGTGGTCATCAGGGCGGCTTGCCAAACAAAAAACAAGTCACTAAGGTAGCGCTGTCCAATCGGACCCGCAATTGCCTGATTGCGTGTAAATCAGTTACCCCAGCTTTGTATGTCGAGAGCGTCTCCGCGTCTCCCCATAAAAATGAGAAATAGACGTCGGTAGCCTAAGCTTTGTGCTTTGCTTTCAAGTATTGAACGCATGGACAAAGACAGCGC
>NZ_JAJCME010000250.1:0-218 GCF_020560115.1 Mediterraneibacter sp. 210702-DFI.5.30 | reverse complement strand
CCACGGTCAACAGATGAGTCAAACTTGGTGCCATCTTCTAACCAACCTGTATAATGCGTGGTAATCAGCGCACCTTTGACTGCTTCTTTGCCTTCACCCACTTTCAAATCAATAATTTCTAATTCATTCGACATTGTCATTTACCCAACCTACAGCTATGTTTTCAATCCCTAGTATAAACTGGATTATTAAGTTCCTTGCAATTTGAATGTTTCAAC
>NZ_JAJCME010000025.1:0-7208 GCF_020560115.1 Mediterraneibacter sp. 210702-DFI.5.30 | reverse complement strand
CCAAAACATGTATCCTCCGTGTCAATCAGCGAAGTGATTGACACGGGAGTGAACAATAACTAAAACTCTTTCTTTTTCATGACTCTCATACTGTAAATATATGAAACAAACCATACGAGCAGACTCAGCACGATAAGTGCAATCGCAATTTCAAAATCGCCTATCCCTTCTATCATATACAAAATACTTTCTTTTAATCCCATGTTATCCATCACAAAAGAGCCAATTGCATAACAAATTGCAAAAACAATTAAAATTGCAATTGGTAGCACTAATCGTCCTTTCTCTCCTTCAAACCTTAACCGAATTGCAATCGTAATTCCCGCAATTGCCTGAAATACAAAGATTGTGATCAACTCCATTGCCAGCATTTCCGGATCAAACACCTCTTCTGGCTTTATGAGTACAGTGATTCCTGCACAGATTACTCCAATACACCATCCACACGCTGTCATAATAAAGGAAAAAATATATTTTTCTCTAACATATACTTTTCTATTTACAGGTAAAGAAAATAAATACATATATCCATGATTGTTTTCATCATAACTAATTGTATTCCCCGCATATACTGCTATAACAGATGGGATATAGATTGCAATAAAAGTAGCTGTCTTCTTTTCCGTCAGCGTAAAAAATAACGCCACAAACGCTAATACCAAAAAAAGATTGCCCCCTTGCCGAAAAAACAACCGAAAATCCTTTTCCAAAAGTCCTCTGATTCCTTTCATTACATCCCGCCTCCTGTCAACATCAGAATCACCTGATCGAGTGATCCGCTTTCCACTACAATTTCCGGATAATTCTCTGCATAATACTGTTTCTCATTCGTCAGACAGGCAATTCCGAAATTTTCTTTTCTCTCTTTCAGGATATAGTTTTTATCTAAAGCCTGATACTGTTCCTCGCTGACTTTCAACATGGCATACTTTTCAAGAATTCTATCCATCTCTTCATGAAGTACGATCTTTCCTTTATGAATCACATAAATATCATCACACAGATGCTCTAAGTCTGAAGATATATGTGAACTGATCAGGATACTTCTCTCCGGTTCTTCTTCCATATATGTTCTCAAAATATCCAGCATCCCTTCTCTTGCTCCGACATCAAGACCGGCTGTCGGCTCATCCAGCATCAGAAAATCTGCCTGATGCGTCAATGCAATGATCAGATTCAGCTTTGCTTTCATTCCTGTTGAATACTCTTTTAAGAATTTATCCAGTGGAATCTGATATCTTTCACACATCTGAAGAAATTTTTCTTCTTCAAACTTTGGATACAATTTAGCAAGAACTGCCTCAACATCTTTTCCTTTCAAATATCCGCTGAACCCTGCTTCTGCCAGGACTACTCCCATCTGTTCTTTCTCTTTCTCGTTTAACTCTTGCGGTTTTTTTCCAAGAATCTTTATCTCGCCACCATCATAGGAAATGAGTCCGAGTACTGCCTTGAACACGGTACTCTTACCGGCTCCGTTCTCTCCGACCAGACCTGTGATCCTTCCTTTTTCTACATTTAGCGAACAGTCTAACTGAAATTCGCCGTAGCTTTTCTTTACCCCTTTGATATCTAACATAATTATTCGTCCTCCATGATGAGTTCAAACAAGGAGCGGATCTCTTCCTCTTTCATTCCGCAGCGTCTTCCCTTCTGAATCGCCGCTTCCAGATCCGCCTCAACTTCTTTTCTGCGCTCTTCTTCCATCAACTGTGTATTCGAAGCTGCAACATAAGTTCCTTTTCCATGAACCGTGACCGTCATGCCCTCCGCTTCCAGATTGTCATATGCCTTCTTTACGGTAAGTGCACTGATCTTCAGTTCCTTTGCCATCGTTCTTACTGACGGCAGTATATCATTTTCTTTTAATTCTCCGGAGATGATCTGCGCTTTGATCTGCTCCATGATCTGTTCATAGATTGGTACCATCGATGAATTATTGATTATAATCTTCATAAGCAACCTCCTGTTGTAAACAGTATATAACAGTGTATCACTGTTGTCAACTGTTATATACTGTTTGTTTTTTCAATTTTCAGGGCATTGTTTTATTGTATTACTCCGTCATCCAATATCCCCCCAGCATATTGTAAACTATTTTTTTTCTTAAAACATAAAAGAAGTTTCCAATACAAGCTTTTCATCTTATATCAGAAACTTCTTTCTTCATTTGCTCTATTTCATTATAACCTTGCAATGTTTCTTATTACTAAAAAATCGCCACAGCCTCATTCACACTCTTCACACCCAGCAGCTTGATTCCCTTAACATCCTTCACCGTCTTCATGCACACTTCCGGAAGGATACACGTCTCGAATCCAAGCTTCTTCGCCTCAGCCACACGCTGCTCCGGCATATTCACCGCACGTACCTCACCACTCAGACCAACCTCACCGAACACGATCGTTTTTTCATCGATCGGACGATTCCGGTAACTTGACACAAGTGCCATCACGATTCCGAGATCGATTGCCGGCTCATTCATCTTGATTCCGCCCGCAATATTTACATAAGCATCGCAATTTCCAAGATTCATACCAAGTCGTTTTTCAAGTACTGCCATCAGAAGATTCACCCTGTTATAATCTGTTCCTGCTGCAGTTCTTCTTGGCATACCAAAGTTCGTTCTTGCAACTAGTGCCTGAATCTCCAGAAGAATTGGGCGTGTTCCCTCCATCGAACAGGCTACAACTGAACCGGATGCATTCTCCGGTTTTCCACTCAGCATATATTCGGATGGATTCTCTACTTCTACAAGTCCATTCTGTCTCATCTCAAAGACACCGATCTCATTCGTAGAGCCAAAACGATTCTTCACAGCTCTGAGGATTCGGTAAGATGCATGACGATCTCCTTCAAAATAAAGTACCGTATCCACCATATGTTCCAGCACACGCGGACCAGCCACGGTTCCTTCTTTTGTCACATGGCCAACAATGAAGATTGGGATACATAGTCCCTTCGCCAGCTGCATAAATACATTCGTAGACTCACGGACCTGGGAGACACTTCCCGGTGCGGAATTCACATCTTCACTGTACATCGTCTGGATGGAATCAATGATCACAAGCTCCGGCTTCTCTTTCTCGATCACGCTGCGGATAATCCCAAGATTCGTCTCACACAAAAGCAACAGATTCTGGCTGAATTCACCCATACGGTTTGCGCGAAGCTTGATCTGAGTCTGAGACTCTTCACCTGAAATATATAAAATCTTCTGCTGCTTCGCCATCCTCTGGCAGACTTGCAAGAGCAAAGTTGATTTTCCAATTCCCGGATCTCCTCCTACCAGAACGAGTGACCCCGGCACGATCCCACCACCAAGAACCCTGTCTAATTCTTTAATTCCAGTCTTATTCCTTGTATCATCATCCGCGGAAACGTCTGTGATCGGAACCACTTTCACTTCATTCACCGCTCTGGCTGCTACAGTCGTTCCTTTCGTGATGCCACTGTCAATCCTCTCCTCGACAAATGTATTCCATTCCTTACACATTGGACACTGACCGAGCCACTTCGCTTCTTCATGCCCACAATTCTGACAGAAGTAAACTGTTTTCTTTCCTTTTGCCATTCATAATTTCCTTTCTGTTCGAAGCAAGCATAATACAGCTTGCCAGGTTTATAGATTAGAAAAGGGAAAGGCGCATCTTGCAATTCCTTTCCCTCTGTTTTTACACTACTCTTGTTTCTATCCGAATCTGACTGATTAGCATTTGACAACTTTGATTGCAGCACTCTGATCTGCGTTAAGTTCAACACTTACACTTAATTTTCCGCTTAAATTTGTTCCCATCTTACCTGCAGACTCTCCGGCGATAAATACTTCATATTCGCTCTCTGGCTCAAGTTCCAATGTAAACTGTACGTCTTCCGGTGCGGAAACTGTGAACTCAACTTCTGTTTCTGTCTCTTTGAAGTTCTCTACTGTACTTCCTGGAACAGACTCATAAACGAACATTCCATTTTTCTCCAGCTTTGTAATCTCCGCAAATGTCTTTACTTTATAAAGATCTCCTTTAAATTCAAATCCGTCCTTCTTTGTCTTGGATGCAAGAGTGTAATCTCCAAAGCTTAATGTTCCGTCGTTCTCTACACGCAATAATTCTTTCACTGTTGCCATTTTTAATTTCCTCCTGGGTATATATATGCTCCTATTATATACTACTTAAAATAGTTTTTCTATAGATTTTATTTATTCTTCACATTTACAATTCGATGTGATTTTAAGATTCTGTCTTCACAAAATGAATTCCCTTTTTGGATGCTCCTGCTGCCACATGATCCCCTTCCTGAATCTCTCCGTTCAGGATCGCATCTGCCAGCTTATCCTCCAGTTCTGTCTGCAATGCACGGCGCAGTGGTCTTGCTCCGTACTTCGCATCCGTTCCTTTCTCCACAATGAGAGCCTTCGCAGATTCACGCAGTTTCAGATGAATATTCATCTGTGATTCCAGACGTTTAGTAAACTGATTGCATAACAAAGAAACGATTTTCTTCATCTCTTCTTTGCCGAGTGAATGGAATACAATAATCTCATCAATTCGGTTCAGGAATTCCGGACGGAAGATCTGTTTCACTTCGTCCATCACATTCTGCTTCATCTTCTTATAATCACTCGCCGAATCTTCTTTTGTCGCAAATCCTAGCTTCTTCGGTTCAACAATTGCTTTCGCACCTGCATTTGATGTCATAATAATTACAGTATTAGAAAAGTCAACCTTTCTCCCCTGAGAATCTGTAATATGCCCATCGTCCAACACCTGAAGAAGTACATTGAACACATCCGGATGTGCTTTCTCAATCTCATCAAACAGAATCACGGAATATGGATGTGTACGCACCTGGTCACTGAGTTGTCCACCTTCTTCATGACCGACATATCCCGGAGGAGATCCGATCATCTTGGAAACGGAATGTTTCTCCATATATTCTGACATATCCACACGGATCATTGCATCTTCTTTCCCAAATAACGCTTCTGCCAGTGCTTTTGATAATTCTGTCTTACCAACACCGGTTGGTCCCAGGAACAGGAAGGAACCGATCGGGCGCTTCGGATCTTTCAGTCCGACTCTTCCTCTCTTCACAGCTCTTGCAACTGCGCCGACAGCCTCGTCCTGTCCGATCACTCTCTTCTGAAGGACATGCTCCAGATTCTTCAGACGCTGGGCATCACTCTCTGCGAGCTTACTCACCGGTACTTTTGTCCAGGCAGACACCACTTCTGCAACCGCATTTACAGTTACCGGTGGGTTGGCCTTCGCCTGTTTCTTCTCAAAGCGTTTCTTCACTGAGTCTAATTTCTTCTGCACTGCATCCTGTTCTTTCTGAATCAGGGACGCTTCTGCAAAATCTCCCCGTTCAATGCTCTCTTCCTTCTGCGAAGCAAGTTCTTTCACTGCCTGTTCTAACTGCTTCAGATTCTCTGGAACCTCATATCCCTTCAGACTCACCTTTGAGCATGCTTCATCTAAAACATCAATCGCCTTATCTGGAAGATTCCGGTCTGTGATGTAACGCTCTGACAGCTGCACTGCTGACTCCAGTGCCTGTTCTTCGATCACAACTTTATGATGCGCTTCGTATTTCTCTTTCAGACCTTTTAAGATCTCAATACACTGATCCTGTGTCGGCTCTTCAATCGTCACCGGTTGGAATCTTCGCTCAAGTGCTGCATCTTTCTCAATGTACTTCCGATATTCTGCAATCGTAGTTGCACCGATCAGCTGCATCTCACCTCTCGCCAGTGAAGGTTTCAGAATGCTGGATGCATCAATCGCTCCTTCTGCACCTCCCGCACCGATCATCGTATGGATCTCATCAAGGAACAGAATCACATTTCCACAGGCTTCTACTTCCGAGATCAGGCCTTTCATACGCTCTTCAAACTCACCACGGTACTTTGAACCAGCAATCAGTCCCGGAAGATCCAGACTGTAAATCTTCTTATCTTTCATCTTCTCCGGAACCACACCTGATGCGATTCTCTGCGCTAAACCTTCAATAATTGCTGTCTTACCAACTCCCGGTTCTCCAACCAGACATGGGTTGTTCTTTGTCCTGCGGCTTAAGATCTCCATCAGACGGTAAATTTCCTGGTTTCTTCCCACAACCGGATCCATTTTTCCTTCTGCCGCACGTTCTGTCAGATCTGTACAGTACTGCTCCATCATCGCACCGCTTCCGCGATTATCCTCCTGAAGTTCTTCCTGATAGATCTTCGGATCGATCCCTGCTGCATTCATAATGCTCTGGAATAATTTCTGAAGATTCACATTCAATGTGATCAGAATCTTTGCTGCCACACAATCCACATCACGTATCATCGCAAGAAGGAGATGTTCTGTTCCGATTTCCGTTGTACGGAGTCTTTTACACTCCTTCGCGCTGTTCTCTAACAGATACTGGAGTCTCGGACTCTCTTCTAATCTCTTTCCTTTCGCTGCCGGATGTTCTTCTGCCGGAGTGATCAGCTCATCCATCAGCTTCAGGATCTTCTCCGACTCTACTCCACTGTTCGCAAGTACCTGTCCTGCCACTCCTGTATATTCTTCTCTCAATGCCAGAAGCAAATGTTCTGTTCCGATATACGGATGCTTCATCTCTCTGGCAGCTCTAGCCGCATACTTAAGCGCATGCTGCGCCGACTTTGTATATGAAATCTGCATATATATCTCCCTTATGTCTTTCTACTTCTCTGCTACCGGTTCTCGTGCAGCTCATACTCGTCAAATATCTCATCTACCAGCCCATGAACCTCCTGCCGTGAGATATTCTTGCAACGCCCTCGCGCAAGTACGATCCTTAACTGCTCTTTCATCGCTTCGAGCTGCTGAAATTTATCTACATCAACTGCGATCACTGCACCTCTGCGTTTATCCAGACTGATATATCCTTCCTGCTTCAACACATGATACGCTTTGTTCACAGTATGCATATTCACTCCAACCGTATCCGCAAGCTGCCTGACAGATGGGAGTGAATCCCCTTCCTGAATATCTGACATAGCAATACCAAGAATGATCTGGTTACACAATTGAATGTAAATCGCCTCATCACTGTTGAAATCAACTTCTATCAGCATACGCGTAGCCCCTTTCTCTTTCGTGTAAAACAGATCTCCTGCTGTCTTCTGTAAAATCGTTACTGCTCACACGATGTGCGACCAGCAACGCATCTCGCCATTTTAAATCGCCTTTGGCGAT
>NZ_JAJCME010000249.1:0-218 GCF_020560115.1 Mediterraneibacter sp. 210702-DFI.5.30 | reverse complement strand
TGTTAGACAATTTTGAGACAATTATGACAAACGACAGCATTGCTACGTTTGTCCCTGAACGAGTATTAAATTTGATAAAAACATTTTCTTCAAGTTACAGTGAAGCTCAAAAAACCGTCCAGACTATTCATAATGCAAAGAAAAAAGCTGAAATAGAAAGTGGTATTTCGATAGTTTTTGAAGAACTCGATAGTTATTATGTCAATGCAGAACAAGAA
>NZ_JAJCME010000248.1:0-218 GCF_020560115.1 Mediterraneibacter sp. 210702-DFI.5.30 | reverse complement strand
GAAAATTCAGGAACATATATAGCTTATCAAGTAAATGAGTATTATGAATAATAGTCAAAATTTTTTTTATCACTTTGGTCATATATCAACCATACTGTTACTACTAATTTATTTCATATTAGTGTTTATTGAACGTTCTTATCTTAAAAGAAATTTGTCTAAGATATGTGAACTAGCTTTCGATAATAATAATTATTTTACTAAAATTGATTTAGGAA
>NZ_JAJCME010000247.1:0-218 GCF_020560115.1 Mediterraneibacter sp. 210702-DFI.5.30 | reverse complement strand
GGAGAGCATCTGCCTTACAAGCAGAGGGTCACAGGTTCGAGCCCTGTAGGTCCCACTTAACATGGATGGATTCCCGAGTGGCCAAAGGGGACAGACTGTAAATCTGCTGCAAATTGCTTCGGTGGTTCGAATCCACCTCCATCCATTAACCGAAAGGTTATAAGCCGATGTGGCTCAATTGGCAGAGCAGCTGATTTGTAATCAGCAGGTTATCGGTT
>NZ_JAJCME010000246.1:0-219 GCF_020560115.1 Mediterraneibacter sp. 210702-DFI.5.30 | reverse complement strand
ATTTCAATCCACGCACCCTACAAGAGAGTGCGACTTAGGTTGCTCGATGAAAGCTTGATCGTATTGCCGAATTTCAATCCACGCACCCTACAAGAGAGTGCGACCGCAATATATAGTAAAAAAATAGCTTTTTCTCAATATATTGGGTTAAAAATTTTAATAAGGAATAAAAAGTATCCTTTATTAAAGTAAATTTAAATTAATTAACTAGAAAAGTGG
>NZ_JAJCME010000245.1:0-219 GCF_020560115.1 Mediterraneibacter sp. 210702-DFI.5.30 | reverse complement strand
CGTACTTTTGCTCCTTTTGCTGCAGCTGGATCCGGTTTCCCATATCGGCGTTTTATCCGCTACAGTATCGTTGGATGTGTAAGCTGGGTTGCCATCTGTTGCTCGTGCGGCTATTTCTTTGGTAATCTGCCTTTTGTCCAGGCCCATTTCTCGGCAATCATTCTGGCAATCATCGTGGTTACCCTGATGCCTGCCGTAATCAGCTTTATTAAATCAAAG
>NZ_JAJCME010000244.1:0-219 GCF_020560115.1 Mediterraneibacter sp. 210702-DFI.5.30 | reverse complement strand
AATTCGCCAAGCGGAGCTGAGACCGAAAAGATTAGCCATCAAAATACTCATAAATCCTGCTACAGAGGCAATGATTGCAGGACCATAAACGATAATCTGCATCCAGCCGGCTAAAAAGCCCCAGATGCGACCGTAAAGATTCTCGATATAGACATACAGGCCGCCAGTATATGGCATCTGCGAACCGATTTCAGCAATCGTTAGACCAGCCGTTAAAGT
>NZ_JAJCME010000243.1:0-220 GCF_020560115.1 Mediterraneibacter sp. 210702-DFI.5.30 | reverse complement strand
AACAAGATTGGCGTCAATGCCGGCTACCAGATGGCTGAGAAGTTTGGACTGCCGGTTGAAAAGAGCGACAAGAATCTGGCTTTAGCGCTGGGTGGAATGTCAAACGGCGTGTCGCCTCAGCAGATGGCTCGTGCCTATTCGGTTTTTGCCAATGGCGGTAAATTGCCAACTGCACACTACATCGTCAAGATCGAGGATGCAAACGGCAAAGTGATCAAGC
>NZ_JAJCME010000242.1:0-220 GCF_020560115.1 Mediterraneibacter sp. 210702-DFI.5.30 | reverse complement strand
GGTTAGAAGAATAATTGATCCAGAAATTATCGTACGCTCTTCGGTAAAGAAATTAAATTGAGCCAATCAAAAAACGTTGTGCAGATAGCTGCACAACGTTTTTTTGATTAAAGAGATTTTAAGGATTATTTTTCATAAAGCTGAGGGAACTGACGTTGGAAATCAGCGATACTTTCATATTCTTTTGAGAGTTCACGACTGAGTCGAATGAAGATCGGAA
>NZ_JAJCME010000241.1:0-220 GCF_020560115.1 Mediterraneibacter sp. 210702-DFI.5.30 | reverse complement strand
AAACCATTCGCCTTCATGAGCCGATGTACTCGATTGATACCACAACTTTCGCCAACATCTTTCAAATCACAGTGAATCTTGCGATAACTGTAAACTCCTCCAGATTCCAGCCAGAACTGTTTAATCAGTCCTGAAAGCTGTTGCCGTTTCCTCTCAGTTTTACTGGTGGGTTGCTTTAACCATGTGTAATAACCACTGTGGTGGACATCTAAAGTTGAGC
>NZ_JAJCME010000240.1:0-220 GCF_020560115.1 Mediterraneibacter sp. 210702-DFI.5.30 | reverse complement strand
AAAGATTTTGCAACTACCTGGATTAATCGCTTTAAAAGTTGTCAAAAATCCGCTAAGATTAAATCAGTATTAAATTAAGGAGTTAAAGCTATGGCAAATGTTGAACAGACAAATGGTGCGCTTGATGTAAGCCAAGCAATCAATAAACAAATTGCTACTAAGATCAAGTATCTGCAAGAATTGGAAACCGCGGTCGATCATCATGATGACTGCAAGGTAT
>NZ_JAJCME010000024.1:0-10189 GCF_020560115.1 Mediterraneibacter sp. 210702-DFI.5.30 | reverse complement strand
CCCTTAACCGAAAGGACGTCAGTTCTTTCGGTTGTTGCAGATGCGTAAACTGCGTCCCCACAGCCAATGGCAGGTATAAGCAGCACACCTTGTGAAATCCATTATTTTTCTGTATAATCAATCTCATCTATTTATTTCACTTATAAAGGCACAGGAGACACAATATGTTTCATTATTATATGTTCAACAAACCTTTTGGCTGCGTCACTGCCCGCCGTGATAGCCTTTACCCAACCGTTATGGACTATTTTTCAGAATTAAACAATGATAATTTAAATCCGGTCGGGCGATTAGACAGAGAAACAACAGGACTCCTCCTCATTACAGATGACGGAGTTTTCAACCAGAAACTTACGCACCCTTCTTATCATAAAGAGAAAACCTATCATTTTACAGTTCTCGGTGATTTAACCGAGGATCGGTGCCAACAATTAGAAAAAGGAATCCTTTTAAAAGGATCCCCAGTACTCACTTCTCCTGCGAAACTAAAAGTATTTCGTCAGGATATTCTTTCTAATATAATAGATACTTTGCATCCGGAAGTACAAAATGCCGTATGTAATAACCTCCTAACTCATCCGGTCACTTACGGAGAGATCACAATCAGTGAAGGGCGTAAGCGTCAGATTCGCCGCATGATGAAAGCGGTTCACTGCTGCGTAATTGAATTGAAACGCATTTCTATAGAAGATATTATTCTCGATGAGACACTTTCTCCCGGAGAATGGAAAGAGATTTTTCCACTATAACAGGAAAAATCTCTTTTTTATCTTCGTATATCATTTAAATCCAATTATAATCTCCACCGGTAATTGCCAGACTCAGAAGTGAATCCATCTTCTCAACTTCCTCTTCTCCTGTAATCTTCTCCACCAACACAGCTGTATCCTCCGCTGCTTCCAAAGTTTCATCCGGTCCAATTTCATAGTCAATATCCATCCCACAATCCGGACAAGGAATTGTATTCATTGTCTGCAGTGATAAAAATCGACTTCCACATTTTTTACATTCATAATATCCGCACTCTTTTGTGCCATCTGGTACATAATACATAATTTTCTACCTCACTCTCTTCATCTTTCAAGTACTTTTTATCTTATCACTCACAAAAGAAGACCGCAAGCAACTTATTTCGTTGCGCAACCTTATCTCTTCCTAAGATTTGTAATCAAAAACCGATTGGTTTTTCTTGACAAACTCAACTTTTTTATGCTATATCTACTATAACTCTTTGCACTGCATATAAATCTACAGTACAAACTGAGCAGACCGTGATATCATATCATGGAGTCGGGTCGCAGATGCGACAGTGGAATCTTTCATCCGCGGGACAGTAGTTGCTAATACTGATTCGTGGGTGTTTTTATTTTAAAACAATTCTTTTATTTTCCCACATATATTTAGTGCCATAGAGCTATCTTTTAATTGTTTTATTAAATTGGAGGTAACACATATGGAAAACAGCACAATGAAAACCGGAAATCCTGTCGCAAATGAAGAAGATTTCCAAAAAGTAGCCAACAAAGTCTCTACTATTACGATTATCGGAAACATCGCACTATCTCTGCTCAAACTTTTTGCCGGAATTGTTGCGCATTCCAATGCGATGATCAGCGACGCTATTCATTCCGCATCAGATGTATTCAGTACATTTATAGTTATTATCGGAATCAGACTCGCATCAAAAAAACCGGACAAAGAACATCCCTATGGACATGAACGCCTAGAGTGTGTAGCTGCAATTGTCCTTGCGATTGTTCTTCTCATTACAGGTCTTGGAATCGGAATCGAAGCATTCAAAACGATATTGCAGGGAAATTCTGACAACATACAAACACCAGGTATCTTAGCACTGATTGCCGCCATAATTTCAATTGCAAGTAAAGAGGCAATGTACTGGTACACCAGATATCATGCCAAGAGAATCGATTCCAGCGCACTGATGGCAGATGCCTGGCACCATCGCTCGGATGCATTTTCTTCCATCGGCGCATTGGTCGGAATCGCCGGTTCAAGACTTGGATTTCCAATCATGGACTCCATTGCCAGCTTAGTGATTTTTGTATTTATCGTAAAGGCTGCTTCCGATATTTTCAAAGATGCAATCGACAAGATGGTTGACCACTCCTGTGACGAAGAAATGGAGACTCAACTTCGCAACTGCGTAATGCGCAATCCAAATGTTCATAAGATTGACGTACTTCGAACTCGAATTTTTGGAAATAAAATCTATGTTGATGTTGAAATTGCTCTGGATGGCTCCATCACACTTCAGGATGCACATGATGTGGCCGAAAAAGTGCATAACGATATCGAAAAGACTTTTCCTAAAGTAAAGCATATCATGGTGCATGTAAATCCTGCAAAATTATAAGTAACAAGCTTTCTCTTTCCATGAAGGAATCCTCGTCAATGACGAGGATTCCTTCAACGACTGGCAGTTCCTGCCTAAAATTCATTTAATCATGTTCTTTAATATATTGAAATACCTTTTTGTCACTCTTTGATTTTTTATACCATCCAATACATACCATTATAATTCCAACAATAATAACCGTAGTTCTTACCGATGAATTCGGTGAAAATAAGCAGGATACAATAATTCCGGTTCCAGCACCTGTAAAAAAATCTACAACAGATTTTTCGTGCTTTATTGTTCCCATCACTCTTTCTTTATCTATAGATTGTACCATTTTTGAAACTTTTTATGCCGTAAATTCATCTAATAAGTATCAATCGGTTGAGATGAAGCTTGAAAACAATTGAAAGAAGGTGGCGTATAAAATGAAATCTCTTGTAAAGCGGGCGCAAAGAGGAGATGATCAGGCATTCGTGGAATTGATAGAAGAAAATAAGCAGGCCATGTATAAAGTAGCGGTCGGTATTTTAAAAAACGATTTTGATGCAGCAGATGCAATTCAGGAAAGCATCCTTACTTGCTATGAAAAGCTGAAAGAATTAAAAAAAGCACAGTATTTTAAGACATGGCTGCTCAGAATATTAATCAATAATTGTAATCAGATGCTTAGAGAACAGAAGAAAGTAGTCGGAATTGAGGACTATTATGGGGCAGAAAATGCAAAAGGAAAGAAAGCAGAAGAAAAGATTGCAGCACCACCGGGAGCAGCAACAATCAATGAAGACTTTCTGGAGCTGTTAGACCAGATGGAACAGCAATATCGGGTTGTATTGATTTTATATTATGTAGAAGAGATGAGCATACGGGAAATCAGTCAAATACTACAGATGAATGAAAACACAGTGAAGACAAGACTTTCCAGGGGCCGAGGAGTATATAAAAAGCTATACCTGAAAGAACACCCGGAATTCCAATTTGAATAGAGGATGCTTTTAGAATGCAGCTGATAGAAAATGCAAGCAAAAAGGAGGTTTTGATGATGTCATTTGAGGAAAAGATGAAAAAAGAATTGAAAAAAAACCTGGAAATCCCAGATGTTGTAGAACAGAAAATTCAGGATGCATATAGAGAAATCGGACAGGGGAATGTTACGATGAAAAAACTAAACAATGGCAATCAGAAGAAGAAAAGAGCATGGACAGCGGCCGCAGCAGCGGTAGCAGTGATTGCAGTGTCAGGAAGCGTATTTTATGCAAACCCAGTACTGGCGAAGAATATTCCAGTGATTGGAGATGTCTTTTCAAAACTGCAGAAAAATAAGGAGAATACGCCATATGGAGAAAAGGACAAGACAGCATATGGAAAGATTGCAGACAATTCAGAAAGTGTGCAGAATCCAGGATCAGAAGCCGAAAGCAATGGCGTGACAGTGACAGTATCAGATGCATATTGTGATGGATATGAAATGTATTTTACTATAACAGCAATAACAGATAATGATCAGGTAAATCAGAAAGACTATTTATTGCCTGAAAAAAGCCAGCAGGTTTATGTAAACGGGGAAGAGACAGGAGCTGAATTGTCCTTGAAAAAAGCAGAGGATGGAAGCTTTGTCGGATTGGGGCATATCAGTGCCGGATGGTTGGCTGACAAAACATTTAAAGATCTGTCCACTGTAGATATTAAATTCACTGAGTTGTATGCAAAGGTAGAGAATCAACCTGAACCGGCAACTTATGTAGAAGGTGAAAATCTGATCACAGGTCAGTGGAATCTTGAGTTTACGGTAGACACAGACACAAACCTGTTAAATACTTATGAGGTAAATACAAAAAACAATGGATTTACAGTAAGTAAGATTGTGAAAGCACCGGCATCCACTTATTTGTATCTTGAAGTACCGGAAGAATATGAAAATGTACAGATGATTCTTACAGATGCTGATGGAAACAAACTGGAAAAATTCGGTGGAACAACAACAGATCCAGAAAATGGGATGTATGAGATCCAGCTTCAGTTTGAGCAGACAGATACAAACCAGATTCATGTTCAGGTTATAGATATGGATCAGAGTACGAACGACAATCTGGCTATGGTTGCAGAAATGACAGCCGATCTGAATTAAACAATAGTCATTCTCCGTAGTAACATGATGTCTTTTCGGGGAATGACAGGATGGTCACAACAGAGTTCGTTCGGTTGTGATTGCCTGCCCGATCAACCATTCCTGATCAGAAAGTTTTATATTTTTCAGCTTACAAAATAGATTAAAAATACGTATCTTAACATTTGGATACTTCCTTTGGGATGTATTTTAGAAAGAGGGAACCGGTTCTTGCCAGGAAGGGGTTCCTTCTTTTTTTATTACAATCCTTTGTAAAGAGAAAAAAGCATGCAGTAAATCACTACACACTCTCATCATTCATCCCTCTTATCTATTCCATTCTCTTTTAATTCATCCTCACTTATTGCATGAAGTGTTGCTTTATTCTCTTTTGTTCCATCAAAAAGTACTTCGCTTAAAACATCTGTTTTAGTTTCATTTTTATATATTACCGTTTCATTATAAAAATTGCTTTCTATTGTAATATTCCCATTGTCAATATCACTCATATCTAATTTAAAATAATTTGCATATGATTTATCTTTCATAGACCCTTCTATTTGGATTAATGCCTCATCACTTTTCCATGTTAATCCAACAAGTTCTGGTACGTCATAATTAAGGCTTACTACATAAATTGTTTTGAAACTTTTTATACCATAAATTCATCTAATAAGTATCAATCGGTCTGGGAAAATGATTCTTGGAGCAATGATCAGACTTATAGATATCGTAGCATTATTAATGCTGATTCCACGGACAAAAGGACTGAAACAAAAAATTGATGGGGACGGGAAAAGTCCCCGTTTGCTAAGTAATCGAAAACATGTTATACAGTTTCATCATTTTTATATCATGTTTTGAAATATGGAGTTTCTCTCTGAATTCAGGAGTATCCTTTTGCGGTTCTTTGGTAATAAGAACTTTGGTAGCAATTGGCATCATTGGTCGGGAAGAAATCCCATAAAAAAGTCCCCATTTTATCTTAGCATCAAGGAAAGAGGCAAGTACAGTAATGTTGATTTGTTCCATTTCAGTATCTTGATTTTGAAGAATAAGATTACTCATAGCATCATAGTGTTTCAAGTAGCCAAAGTAAGTGTTCTCACAGTTCTGATAATGCACATAATCTTCAATATTCATATACAGCATAATTTTATAAGTTCCTGGATTCGATGGGGTCAGGACATCTACAACACATCGGTTGACAGAATTATCACGACCATCATAATAATAAATATAAAACTGGGAAACATCCCTAAAAAAAGCAGGGGCATTACTCAATGATTTTTTTGGAACTTGAGCGGGTTCACTGTAGAGCAGTTGTTCTACATGGACACCAAGCGCTTCGGCAATTTCATAAAGTGTAACAATATCAATTGTAATCTGACCGTTTTCATATTTGGAAACGGTTGCTTTACTTTTACATAGAATATCTGCAAATTCTACAAGAGTTAGTCCTCTTTTTTTTCTAAAGAATTTAATCTTATTTCCAATTTCTAAAGGTAAATTCGTCATATTTTACAATCCTCGGTTTCGTTAAAATAGAAATTCATATAAAAAAATAAATACTGGAGATATTTGTTTTTATTATTACATAAAAACAGTAAAAAGTCTATTTTAAAGAGAATAAACATGTAAAAAGTTTCTTCTAAGTAGAAAAACGGGATTTTGAACAGGGAGAACTAAGGTGTTATGGTGTAATTACAATAAAACAAAGGAGAAAAAAGGATGAAAACAGAATTAAAAAGATCATATGATTTCGATGAAATCATCGAGAGACGACATACCAATGCACTGAATACTGATGGATTTCGCAGCTATATTTTCCATGCAGGACCAGAAAAAAAATTCCCCTATAAAGACGAAGAATTTGTCCGTATGTGGGTCGCTGATATGGAATTTGCAACACCACCGGAAATCTGTGAAGCGATGAAAAAGCGTATAGATAAGAGAATTTTTGGATACAGTATGGTGTTTGATTCGGATTATTATAATGTATTACAAAAATGGTGCAGAGAAAAATATGATTGGGAGTTTCCAAGAAAAGAGTTATGTTTTTCAAGTGGAATCATCCCAGCACTATATGAATTGACGGAAGATCTGCTGAGTAAAAATGAAAAGATGATGATTGTTACACCGGCATATGGATATTTCAAACATACTGCAGAATATAACAATGTAGAATTGGTGTGTTCAAATCTGAAAAATGATGGAGGAGAATTCACAATCGATTTTGACGATTTTGAAAAGAAAGCGTCTGATCCACACATGAAGCTTATACTCTGGTGCAATCCTCATAATCCGACTGGAAGAATGTGGACAGCACAGGAATTAACTAAGGTAGCGAAAATTGTTGAAAAATATAATCTATGGATTATTTCGGATGAAATTCACTGTGATTTGATTAGAAAAAATAATAAACATATTCCAATGGGAAAAATCATGAAGGACTATAAAAAATTGATTACTTGTATGTCTGCAAGTAAAACATTCAATATGGCTGGTTTGATGTTTTCAAATATTATTATTCGAGATGAAAAGCTTAGAAATAAATTTCAGGAAAAAGATAAAAATGTTGGATTTGTAAATCCGCTTTCAGTTGAGGCTCATAAAGCGGCCTATGAAAAGTGCGGAAAATGGTTGGAAGAGTTGAAAGATTATCTTGATGATAATTTTCAGTTTTTGAAAGATTATCTTCAGGAGAACCTTCCAGAAGCTGTATATCAGATTCCGGAGGCAACCTATCTTGCTTGGGTAGATATGAAAGTTTGTCTTCCAGATATCGAAAACTTACCAGATTTTTTTGCAAATCGAGCTGGAGTATTACTGGAAGGCGGAGATGATTTATTTGTAGGAAATGCCAATGGATTTATCCGTCTGAATATGGCAATGCCAAGAGAAACAATTAAGAAGGGACTTGATCGTATGGTTCAGGCAATACGAGAATACCAAAATGAAAAATAGGAAAAGTACAAAGAAAAGTTTGGAGGATACAGCATGAAACTGATGGATGAAGTAATGTTACAGGAAAAAAGGATGATTGCTGACAGAAGATATTTGCATGAAAACCCAGAACTTAGTAATCAGGAATATCATACAACAGAATTTATCAGGAAACGGCTACAGGAGTTTGGTGTAGAAATAGAAAATCTTAATCTGAAGACGGGAGTCAGTGCTCTGATTAGAGGAAAAGGGAATGGGAAGACAATCTGCATTCGCCACGATATTGATGCTTTGCCGATTCAAGAGCAAACAGGATTGGATTTCAGTTCCAAAAATGAAGGAGTTAGTCATAGCTGCGGTCACGATATTCATATCGTTACGGCATTATATAGTGCTAAGATTCTCCAACAACACAAAGATGAACTAAATGGAAACGTGAGAATTGTTTTTCAGCCTGCAGAAGAAAATGTGACAGGTGCGAAAGCAGTGATTGCGGCGGGATTGATGCAAAAAGAACCATTAAATGATATTGTAGTAGGTTTACATACGCATCCACAGACGCCGGTCGGAAAAATTTGCCTGAAAAAAGGACCAATGGAAGCTGGAAACGATTATTTTAAAATTACAGTGAAAGGAAAATGTGGTCACGCGGCATATCCTCATAACTGCGTTGATCCTATTGTGGTAAGTGCTTATTTGATTACAAGCCTTCAGACAATTGTTTCAAGAGAAAACATGGCCGTACATCCGACAGTAGTTACAATAGCAAGTATTCATGCTGGAAAAACCTACAATTCAATTCCGGGAGAAGTTGTAATGCTCGGCAGTATGAGAAGTTTATATCAGGACTCGAGAGAACACAATCTGGAGGCTTTGAGACGGATTACAAAATCGGTCTGTGAGTCTATGAGAGCGGAGGGGACTGTGGAGATTGCAGATGCTTCTCTTCCACCAATTACAAATGATTCACAGGTTGTAAATGATTTAATTCAAGTAGCAGATGAAATGCTTGGAAAGGGACATGTATTGGAATTTGAGCAGCCAAGTATGGGATCTGACGATTTTTCAGTCTTTTTAAATTATAGCAAGGGAGCTCAGTTTTTCCTTGGTACAGCAAATGAAAGTGTAAACAGCAAATTGGGCTTACATAATGGTAAGAATATATTTGATGAGAAAAGTCTGGTGACGGGAGTTGCAGTACTGACCGGATATGTAATGAAGTCGCTAAGAGGGGGAAAATTATGAATGAAAAGAAATGGAATTTAAAAACAATTGTGTTATATGGAATTAATTGTGTGGTAGGAAGTGGAATATTCCTCCTGCCTGGTTCAGCATATCAGTTAATGGGACCATCAAGCTTGCTGGCATATCTTTTTGTCCTGATTTTGGTAATGTCAGTAGCACTGTGTTTTGCAGAATGTGGCAGCATGTTTGAACAGTCAGGAGGCCCGTATCTGTATGCAAGAGAAGCTTTTGGTGATTTTTTTGGATACGAAGTCGGAGTCATGAAATGGATTGTTAGCATTATCGCATGGGCAACAATGGCAGTTGGATTCACAACAGCACTTTCAGCGATTTTTCCGGCGGCAGCGGATCCGTTCGTAAATAAGGCAATTGCAATTGGAATTATTACCGTATTAAGTATAATCAATTTATTCGGTGTGAATATTATGGCTTATTTAAACAATATTTCAACAATTGCTAAAATGATACCGATGGTTATATTTGTGATAGGAGGTCTGTTTTTCCTGAAAGGAAGTAATTTTACTCCGTTTTTGAAAGATGGAATGAATATGAATTCTATTTCTGCTGCAGTGATTACAGTATTCTATGCATTTACTGGATTTGAAAATGTAGGTGTGGCTGCAGGAGATATGGAAAATCCAAAGAAAAATGTGCCAAAAGCACTGATTATTTCCATGTCAATTGTTTCTGTTATTTATTTTCTGATACAATTTAATTGTATTGGAACCCTGGGAACAAATCTTTCAGGAACATCAACACCAGTTGCAGATGCAATGGGGACTTTTCTTGGAAACAAGGGAGCGTTACTTGTTACACTTGGAACACTGGTTTCTATTGCAGGATTGAATATCTGTGGTTCTTTTAACACACCACGTTGTGCCCAGGCACTTGCAGATGGAGGTCTTCTTCCGAAGACATTGAGTAAATGTAATAGAAGAAAAGTTCCTTATGTGGCAGTATTTATCACGGGAATGTTAGCTGTATTACTTACATTAACTGGAAGTTTTACAGAGCTTGCTGCAATTAGCGTGATTAGTAGATTTAGCCAGTACATTCCTACTTGTCTTGCTGTTATTGCACTGCGAAAGAAAAGTGATGGAAAGAAAGATGGATATAGGGTTCCATTAGGATATACATTTCCAGTGATTGCGATTCTCGCAAGTATTTGGCTGATATTTCATACAGAGGTGTATAAACTTATTGCAGGACTTGGAGCAATGGTTGTTGTTGCGCCTATCTATTTCATTATGAAAAAAAGAAAAAGTGCTGAATTGAGCTAAGATAGATATATCTCCTTTAGGTGGATTGGTTGATAGTTTTTCGCAACTCTATTTTACCATAAACCTTGAGGAGATATTTTATTTTTAAGATTAGATAATATAGAACAAAGAATATGCCTTGGCACATTCTGGCGCCTGCGGCGGTCAATTGCTGAACGATAAATCTGTACATTATGAATTTTATTCTGCCATAATAATTCTCGAGTATGTGAAACTTTTTCTGTAAATAGCTAATAACAGCAAGGTCTTCTATGG
>NZ_JAJCME010000239.1:0-220 GCF_020560115.1 Mediterraneibacter sp. 210702-DFI.5.30 | reverse complement strand
ATTCTTATAAGCTCTATTTGTTTTGACTATATCTAATTATGCAGAGTAAAGTTGACATCGTAAAAAAGCAACAACGCTTACATCACTTTGTTTATATCGCATGTTGAATTCAATTGGAGGTTTTAATATGCCAGAATTTCGTACTGAAGAAGATACTCTAGGTCCAGTTCAAATCCCTGCTGATGCTTTGTGGGGCCCGCAAACTGAACGGAGCCGTCAC
>NZ_JAJCME010000238.1:0-220 GCF_020560115.1 Mediterraneibacter sp. 210702-DFI.5.30 | reverse complement strand
CGCCTGATCAGCCAGCCAGTCAAACCGAACAGCCGACTGCTGATTTGGCTGAAACAAAAGAAGCAGAAGAAAAGGAAGATTAGTTTGTTAGATATTACTAAGTTGCTGCACGAATCAATTGAATTTGACTGGCAGCTGGATGAGGATCATGATATTCAACTTGGCGCCGAAGCTCGCGTACAAAACGTTTTTACTGCCTTGGACGTTGAGCTGGCAGAGA
>NZ_JAJCME010000237.1:0-220 GCF_020560115.1 Mediterraneibacter sp. 210702-DFI.5.30 | reverse complement strand
AGCGACAACCGTTACGATAACGTTGATCGTCCCGATACCAATGTGGGCAAGCAGAGCAGCCGCAACACCCCAGCCAACTTTGGTAAAGATAGTTGGTGCATAAAAGACGACTGAGTTGGAACCAATAATTTGTTGAAAGATTGCCGCGCCCAGACCAGTAATCAGAGCGGGACGAACCAGCGGACTGAACAGTTCCTTCCAGCCACCAGCTTTTTGCTTG
>NZ_JAJCME010000236.1:0-220 GCF_020560115.1 Mediterraneibacter sp. 210702-DFI.5.30 | reverse complement strand
GCCTTATTCAACATTGATGACGACAAATGGGAAAATGCCGTTCGCAATGTTAAGATCATCAACGAAAAAACGGGTGCGCATGCCACGCTGCATCATCTCGAAGACCAGGCCGACTTAAAAAAAGAACTGGCCAGCTGTGATATCTATGTAGATGCAACCGGCGTAGGGATGAAACCACTGGAAGACATGACTTTGGTTGAAGATCCAACGTGGTTCCACC
>NZ_JAJCME010000235.1:0-221 GCF_020560115.1 Mediterraneibacter sp. 210702-DFI.5.30 | reverse complement strand
CCTTGCGCCATCATTTCACGCAATTTGCCTTCGGTGCCCTGCCATAATTTGGCCATAAAGGCCGCACTGTGCTCCACATACTGGGCGAAGGTGTCGTTGATCAGATCGTCGATGTCCTTGAAGTAGTAGGTGGTCGCTGACAGCGGCACCCCGGCTTCAGCCGCCACGGCCCGATGGCGCACGCCACGTACGCCGTCGCGCACGACAATGCGCATGGCGGC
>NZ_JAJCME010000234.1:0-221 GCF_020560115.1 Mediterraneibacter sp. 210702-DFI.5.30 | reverse complement strand
ATGGCTGGGGTTCTTGGCCAGTCTTAGGCTCGTTTGCAGTTGGGATTTTGGTATTGATTGCCTATGTAATTCGCCAATTGAAGCTTGAAACGCCAATCTTAAATTTGCGCGTTTTCAAGGTTAAGGCATTTACGATTGGTGCTGTATTGGTCATGCTTGATTTTGGTATTATTCTTTCGGCCATGTATCTGATGCCAATGTATCTGCAAAATGGCTTATTG
>NZ_JAJCME010000233.1:0-221 GCF_020560115.1 Mediterraneibacter sp. 210702-DFI.5.30 | reverse complement strand
AAAGAACTTTGTAAAATCATCGGCATTAAACAGATGACTGTAATGTAGATTGCACCAATTAACGTCAAACGATTAAGAATATGATCTAAGTAACGAGCAGTTTGCTCACCTGGGCGAATACCAGGTACATAAGCTCCACTGCGTTTCAAGTTCTCTGATACTTCTTTCGGGCTAAAAACAAGCGCCGTATAGAAATAACAGAAAAAGATAATTAACGCACC
>NZ_JAJCME010000232.1:0-221 GCF_020560115.1 Mediterraneibacter sp. 210702-DFI.5.30 | reverse complement strand
ATAAAAATCAATCCCCTTTCAATCAACAAATGAATTTTAAAAAGAGATCTTAGCTAAGATTTCGTGATCAACGGAAAATAAAAGCGTCCTTTTCAAATCAGACCATGATTTGAAAAGGACGCTTTCGCGTGTTACCACCTTTTTTTGCTTAATCGTCGCCAATTAAGCCTTAACGCGTACGTGTTCATACGCTGGCGCGATCACGGGCGCACCCGTCCGAC
>NZ_JAJCME010000231.1:0-221 GCF_020560115.1 Mediterraneibacter sp. 210702-DFI.5.30 | reverse complement strand
CGTTTTTCAAGATCCTAAGCTGGGAACGGCACCCCGGATGACGGTTGCTGAAAATATGCTGCTGGCTTCCAAGCGTGGCGAAAAACGTCACCTGATGCCGCGCCGTTTGAAGCAGCGAATGGCAGAATTTACCAAGCTGGCTGCTCAAATGAACAATGGCTTGGAAAATCGTATGACTACGCCAACCGGAGCACTTTCCGGCGGGCAAAGGCAGGCCTTGA
>NZ_JAJCME010000230.1:0-221 GCF_020560115.1 Mediterraneibacter sp. 210702-DFI.5.30 | reverse complement strand
CCTCGATTGCGTAAACTTTCAAGTAGTTCACGCCATGCTTCACCATTTTCGTTTGGTGCTACCGAGAAGTCTAAGACTTCTTTACCGCCGTCACTACGAATTCCAATCGCGATATTAACCGCTTCGCGCTCAACAGTTCCGCGCTTGAGCGGAATATAAGTGGCGTCTAAGAACACGCAAACATACTGTGAGTGCTTAAAGGTCCTGTTATGAAACTCTTC
>NZ_JAJCME010000023.1:0-14271 GCF_020560115.1 Mediterraneibacter sp. 210702-DFI.5.30 | reverse complement strand
CTTAAAGAAATTTTCAAGGGTTGTTGTTGTCTATTGTTCAGTTATCAAGGTTCTTACTTCGCTTTGTTCATTTGCGACAGCTCATTTATTTTATCATAAGCATTTCGCTTTGTCAAGAACTTTTTTGAAGTTTTTTATTTTTCTTACCTCTTCGCTTTGTTTCAGCGAATCAGCTCATTTATATTATCATGTATTTTTTAGAAAGTCAAGAACTTTTTTGAAGTTTTTTTATTTTCTTTTTACATGATTTTTAACTTTCTTCAAAATCAGGAGAAGTCGCCAAACTTCTGTCATCCCGCTCTTTTGATTTAAGTTAAACGGAGAAAGAGGGATTTGAACCCTCGCGCCGGTCACCCGACCTACACCCTTAGCAGGGGCGCCTCTTCAGCCTCTTGAGTATTTCTCCGTACACTGAATTCTACTATAGAATCTATAGCTTTGTTCAATTGTGTGCACCAACAGTGCGAAATTTATTATAGCAATACACTGTCATCTTGTCAATCACTTTTTTTCATTTTTTAACAAAATTTTAAACTATCTGTTCTACGCAGCTTTTCAGCTTCGCAGTTGCTGTCTCAATATCCTTTTGGGCAAAGATTGCACTGATCACTGCAACACCATTAATTCCACTACCCGAAAGCTCTTTTACATTATCTTGTGTAATTCCTCCTATAGCAACAACCGGAATATCAACTTTAGTACAGATTTCCTTCAACACACTGTGTTCTACTTCCCGTGCGTCTGTTTTTGTTCCTGTTTGAAACACCGCTCCAACTCCCAGATAATCTGCCCCATGCTTTTCAGCTAATAAGGCCTGCTCTACTGTCCGTGCAGAGACGCCTATGATTTTATCTTCTCCCAACTGCGCTCTTACATCAAGAGCTTCCATATCACTTTGCCCAACATGCACTCCATCCGCATCAATTTCCTTCGCAAGCTTCACATTATCATTAATTATGAATGGAACTCTATATTTTTTGCATAACTGTTGTATCTTTTTTGCCTCTTCTAAAAACTCTTCTTCTGTCAAATCTTTTTCACGTAACTGAATAAAGGTAGCGCCACCTTTCAGCGCTTCCTCAACCTGTTCATAAAGCGTCTGCCCATTCAGCCAATGTCTGTCCGTAACAGCATACAGCAACATCTGTTCCCTTAATTGTTCCTTAGTAAAGCTCATACTTAGCCCCTTTCTCCAGTTTTTCTCCTGTCATATTATAGATGGCATCAATAATTCTATTTCTATATGTAGCGTTACCATCGCCTTCCTGCATTCTCATCCATGCCATTTCACCGGCAACGCCCATCATACAAACTGCTGCCACAGCAGCTTCCAGTTTTCTTTTCGGATTTGCTGCCAGAAAAGCGGTCGTAATACCGGATAACTGACATCCCGTGCCAGTTATTCTTCCCATTTCTGAACGTCCATTTCTAATTACATAACATTTCTCGCCATCTGTCACAAGATCTATTGCTCCTGTAATTATAACAATTGCTTCTTTCTTTTTCGCAAAACCTTTAATAAATGATATGCTCTGTTGCAAATTTCTTTCATTAACGGCTTCTGTAAGATCAGCATCTACGCCTTTTGTACTTCCGCTTCCGTAAGCCAGCGTCTTAATTTCTGAAACATTACCTCGAATCACAGAAAACTTTATCTCTTTTATTAATTTTAATGCCGTCTCCGTCCTGAACCTGCTTGCTCCTGCTCCCACCGGATCCAATAATACCGGATGTCCCAGTTCATTAGAGCGATGCCCGGCTTTAAGCATTCCCTCAATACTCGTTTTATGTAATGTTCCCAAATTAATGTTCAGCCCTCCACATATAGATGTAATGTCCGCTACATCTTCCGGCTCATCTGACATAATTGGACTGCCACCACATGCAAGAATCACATTCGCAACATCATTCACTGTTACATAATTTGTTATGTTATGCACCACTGGGGCTTTTTTTCTAACTTGATCCAAGCATTCCTTTAGCATTTCTCTTCTACCTTTTCTTTCGTCAGGTTCTTATTGATTGTTTCCTGGATCTGCTGTTCTACTGCAGCAGCAATTTCCACGGTCTTCATATCTTTATAATCTTCATAAAGCATCGGTTTCAGAAAATGCACCTGCACCGTCACCGGTCTGGTACTGTTTGTATCAAACGGTTTAAAAGAATCAACAAGTGCTACCGGAATAATCGGACACTTTGCTTTGGTTGCTGCTTTAAAGCTTCCCCCTTTAAAAGAACCGACATTATTTCCATTTTTTGAACGCGTTCCTTCTGGGAAAATAAGATAATTTCTCCCCGATACAACTTCTTTTGTTACACTTGTAATAGTTTTCATTGCCTGACGGACATCCTCACGATCAATCATAAATGCTTTCATGATTTTAAATACCTGTTTTAAAAACGGAACGTTTTCCACTTCTTTTTTAGCTACAACAGAAAAAGGGTGCGTACACGCTTCAACAATTGCCAATACATCATACAAACCTTGATGATTTGGAAAAAACATAAATCCATCCTGCTTTGGAATATTCTCCTGTCCATGTACATCGATTGTTACATTTCCGCCTTTATTTGCACGAAAAACAATCCAACGCAAAAATTCATAATTATCTTCTTCTGTATATTTATCCACATGTGAAGCCCGATAGCAGAGTTTAATCCATCCCCCCGGCACGATCAACAGATTCCGCAATACCATCAGTAGAATTCTTCTCATGCATTCTCCTCCATTCTGCAATAATCCTTAATTGCTGTTTCATAAAGATTATTCCCATCTTTATCTATTACTACAATCACCGGAAAATTTTCAACTGTCAGTTTTCTGATCGCTTCTGTTCCAAGATCGTCATACGCTACCACTTCTGAAGATGTGATACATTTTGAAAGAAGCGCCCCCGCTCCACCAACAGCTGCAAAATATACTGAACCATTGCGTACAATTGCATCAATTACCGCTTGATTTCTTTTTCCTTTTCCTATCATAGCACCAAGCCCAAGATCCAGGAGCTGAGGTGCATATTTATCCATTCTGCTTGCTGTCGTTGGTCCTGCCGAGCCAATTGGGCGTCCTTCTCTTGCCGGTGATGGTCCCATGTAATAAATCACCTGACCTTGAATATCAATTGGAAGTTCCCCGCCTTCCTGTAAAATCTCATACATTCTTTTATGTGCTGCATCTCTTGCTGTATAGACCGTTCCTGTAAGATAAACATAATCTCCTGCCTTCAGTGTTGCCACGGTCTCTTTCTTCATTGGTACTGTTATATGCTTGTCCATTTCACTTTCCTCTTTCACTTAGCCTGTTGAATTAAATTGTACGAATCACATGACGATTTACATGACAGCAAATATTAACCGCCACCGGAAGTCCCGCGATATGTGTTGGATAAGTATTAATATTCACCGCAAGTGCTGTTGTTGTCCCTCCAAGCCCACCAGGTCCGATACCAAGGCTATTTATTTTTGTAAGGAGTTCTTCTTCCAACTCTTTTACGTATTCAATTTCTGAATGTGATCCGACTTCACGTGTCAGAGCTTCTTTGGCCATCAAAGCGCATTTTTCAAATGTACCACCAATTCCAACACCAACCACCATTGGCGGGCACGCATTCGGTCCGGCATCTTTTACCGCAGTAAGAACCGCATCTTTTACACCTTCAATTCCTTCTGCCGGTTTCAGCATAAATACACGACTCATATTCTCGCTTCCGAAACCTTTCGGTGCTACTTTTATCTTTACCTGGTCTCCATCTACAATTCTTGTATGCAAAACTGCCGGCGTGTTATCCTTTGTATTCTCACGGATCAACGGATCTCCAACGACTGATTTACGAAGATAACCTTCTACATAACCTTGACGTACACCTTCATTTACCGCATCTTCCAATGCTCCTCCTTCAAGATGAACATTCTGACCAATCTCAAGAAACACTACTGCCATTCCTGTATCCTGACAAATCGGAATCATATCCTCTCCTGCAATCTTCAAATTCTCTTGCAACTGCTCCAATATCTGTTTTCCAAGTGGTGCTTCCTCATTCTTTTCGGCACATTTCATTGCCTCTGCCATATCTGGTGACAGAAAATGATTTGCTTCAATGCACATTTCTTTGATGTTTTTTGTTATTTCTTCTACACGTATTGTCCGAATCATTTCTTCTATCTCCCTTTTCTTTGAAACAGGTACGCAAGCGCAATGCAAGCGTACCTGTATTTTTATATCTCAAATTCAATTTTTCTGCCTGTTCGATGGTACTGGTGATATCTCACTCCTGCTGCATCCATCATTCGTTTTGATGCTTTCACTCCCGCTGTATCCGCGTATTTGTCACAATCATAAATAACTTCTTTAATTCCTGCCTGAATAATTGCTTTTGCGCATTCATTGCACGGAAAAAGAGATACGTAAAGTTTTGCTCCCGCAAGACTTCCGCCATTATAATTCAGAATTGCATTCAATTCACTATGCGTTGTATATACATATTTTGTCTCTAACGGATCTTCGCCTTCGCGCGCCCATGGGAATTCATCATCAGAACATCCCATCGGAAGACCATTATATCCCATGGAAAGAATCTTATTATCCTGACTTACAATGCAACACCCAACCTGTGTATTCGGGTCTTTTGATCGCATTCCGGAAAGCATTGCCACGCCCATAAAATATTCATCCCATGATAAATAATCTGTTCTTTTATCTGACATTATTCTTCTCCTTTTGCATATGAATTCAGTTTGTCTGCAAGTTTATCTATAAGCCCTGTCAGTATCTCAAAACATTCTCCATAAGCTGTCAGGGGTTTTCCATAAGGATTCGGAAGTTCTTCTGATACTCCAACAAATTCATTTATTGTATATACATTTTTTACATTTTCATAATCCGAAAGAACTTTGTTCTTAATTGTCTCATTCAATGTCAATACAAGTGTATCTCCTTGTAAATTGCTGCCATCAAACTGCTTTGACACATGATTTTCCAACGTCATCTGAGCACTCTTCATAATTGCCTCTGCCTTCTGGTTTACCGGTTCAGGGAAAAGCACAACCAGCCCGCCGGATTCAATAATATACTCTTGCTCAAGATCCTGGTGACATAGTAATTCTGCCGCCATTGGTCCTACTGCCGAATCCGCCTCGCTGACAAAAATCACTCTGCGATACTTCTGCTTCTTTGTGATCTCTGTTGCCTGCAGGTGCATATGTCCTGCCGCCTTTTCAAGACGATTCATAATCGCCTTTCCTATTCCGTTCATAGCAAAAGATTCACTATAAATCAGATCAACGTCTTCTTCATCGAATTCGCGAAGCACTCGATAAAGGTTTCTTGCAATAGTATTCTCATTCTCACGGGTTCCTATATTCTTCACAATCCCATAATTATAGAACTGAACTGTTTCCCCCGTTGCAATGATTCCGACTTTCTTCCCTTCCCTGTGCGCGGCATAGGCAAGCTGACGAATTGCAAGAATCTCTTCTCTTATATTTCCTTCCACAATCATCATTTTCGCCTTCGGTGCATAATGTCGGTACTTCATTCCCGGAGCTTTCGGCGCCTGCTTGCTTTCACTGTTAACCAATGTCTCATCAACACCGACCGGTCCGATTACCTCCTCAAACATATCCGCTGTAATTGCACCCGGACGTAAAATCATTGGCGGCTCTACCGTCATGTCAAGAATTGTCGATTCCAATCCGATATCTACCGCACCTCCATCTAGGATCATATCAATCTTACCTTCCAGATCCACCCGCACATGCTCTGCTGTCGTCGGACTCGGACGCCCGGATGTATTCGCACTCGGTGCTGAAACAAATCCACCTGCCGCCCGGATCAATGCCGCTGCAATTGGATCACTTGGCATACGAACCGCAACCGTATCTAATCCTCCGGTTGTCCCGTAAGGTACACTCTCACTTTTTTCAAATATCATCGTCAGCGGACCTGGCCAAAAATGTGCTGCCAGTGCGTCTGTCTCCGGTGGAATATTCACCGCCACTTTTTTCAAATCCTCATAGTCTGCAATATGAACAATCAACGGATTATCTGATGGACGTCCTTTTGCTGCATATGTTTTCTTTGCCGCCTCCTCTTTTAATGCGTCCGCCCCAAGTCCGTAAACCGTCTCCGTAGGAAATGCAACAAGACCTCCTTGTTTTAATACATTTCCCGCTTCTTCTATTACATCCTGGTTTATTTGGTTTTTATCTATTTTTCTAATAATCGTTTCCATAAATTTTATTATATCATTATTTGTTCTAAAAAAAAACTGTTTCTCTTATGCTATTCATTTTCTTTTATATAAGACAAAATTCCTTCTGCCACTGCTTCTGCTACTGATTTCTGATAATCTTCCGTAACCAGCTTCTGTGCTTCTTTATAGTTACTCAAAAAACCACATTCTACGATCACTGTAGGTACTTCCGTCTTTTTTAATATATAATATGTATTATTTGCTTTTATCTTTTTGGTATTATCAGGATTTACCTTTTGTAAAGCGTCCTGTATTATCCCCGCAGCTTTTTCTCCTTCCGTCGATGTCTGATAGTAGAAGACCTGCGCACCGAAAACATTTTCTTCATGATAACTGTTCTGATGTATACTGACTGCTAATACAGGAGAAACTTCATTCATAATCTTTACTCTGTATTTCAAATCTTCTACTTTACTTTGTGCAAGCTGTTCATCTGTTTCTCTGGTCATGATTACCTGTATATTTTCTTTTTCCAAAATTTTCTTTACAGAATTCGTAATCGTTAAATTGATATCTTTTTCTTTCACTCCATTGATTCCAACCTTCCCCGAATCAGTACCACCATGTCCTGCATCTAAAACAACTATCCGGTCTGACTTTTCAGCTTCTCCGATTGTCTCCATTTCTTCTTTTAATTCTTTCTGTAAGTTTTTCGAAACTTTCCAACAACCTGCGATAAGCCCTGTCATAATCAGAATCCCTATCATCAACTTGATTTTTCTTTGCAAAAAACGACCTCCCTTCACATATTCTATCTATATGCAATGAGAAGCCGTTTTTTAACTTATCTTTTATTTAATTTACATACTGAGAAATGAGCTTCCATACACTGCTTTCTTCTTTTCCCAGACTCCATTCTGCCACACCTGCCAGTTTATTTTCCTGTATCACCTTCAGCTTTGCTTCCAATGATTGAGCATCTTCAAGCCAGATACGGTAGGTTCCGCCATCCGCAGACCATTTTGCATAGTTTTGCTGTGTCTTTTCATCCCACTGTGCTGTTGCTCCCGCATTCACAACACTCTGCGCTGCTTCTTCCATTCCCAGTGCCTTACTTGATACTTTATTCGGATAGGATGCTGCTTCTGTGCCAGCTTCTTCCGAAAGTTGCTCCGGGCTCTTTGCTGTCTCAAACCATAATCTGGTAAAAAATGGAATTCCGGCAATTACTTTATCAGCTGATACCTTTTTCAATGTTTTTTCTATTCCATCCTGCAAATAGCTGATCGACGCCACTGATCCCGCTTCATAGGATCCTTCTGTATGTTCATCATAAGCCATAATCACCACGTAATCTGCCACAATCCCCTGCTCTTTAAGATCATAATGTGAATTGTATGACTGTGGCACATAATTATCAACTGAAAATACAAGATTATTCTGGTGGCACTTCACAGACAGCTCTCTCACAAGCTGCACGTAATGCACACCACACTTGGAAGAAATCAATTCAAAGTCTAAATTAATTCCATCCACTCCTGCTGCCACTGCCGCAGCTACAACCTGATCTTCCAGTTTTGCTCTTTTTGATGTATAACGCAATGTCTCATAGGTCTCATCATAGGAATTCGTTCCACCATGAAAATCCCGGAATACAGCCCACACTTCCAGTCCTGCCGTATGTGCATAATTCACATAGTCCGCATCTGCAATTGAACTGATATTACCTTCCGTATCCGCAAGACTAAACCAGGTTGGTGCGATCGTCGTAAGTCCACTGGTTGATGCAAGTACCTGCTGAACCGCATTATTCGCTGCCGCATTCGTCACATTATGCCATGCCATATTAATCGAATGATCTTCTGTCATGTCTGAATAAACCGGTTCCGTAAAATCTCTGGATATTTTTTCTTTTTTCTGGTTCTTTAAAGATTTGGTCTTAATATATCCTACATAACCATCCGCTGTGGCAACTTTCATCCAGTCATCTTCGTCTTCAAGCACTGTCACCTTGTCCGATTTTTTAACTTCTGTCAGTATCGGACTCTTAACGCCACCAAGATAACGAACCTGTGTGTCTTTCTTCACTTCTGCTGTCTCGATCTCGCCCCACTTTGATGTGATAATTGCTCTGTTTGGTTCCTGTTCCACAGAATATTCCATATTCGTATACTCTTGTATGAACGGAAGTGCAATATATGCGATATCTCCATCCGTCTTAAGAATTACATAATCTTCACTTTTTGTTTCGTTCACTGCTGTATATTCGCTGCTGTTCTCACTTACAGAAATATTTCCATCCGGCAAGGTATATAAAAGCACCCGTTCGTTCGCATCCCAGTAAAATCTGCTGTTTATCTTATCACGAAGAACCTGATATGCTACATAATATTGTCCATCAAAAACCTTACCCGGTATAACACTATCTGTAGAAGAATCGGAAGAAGATTCCGCGGAACTCTCTTCTTTTTTCACTACTTCATTATTAATGATCAATGCCAGATCATCACTGTTTTCTATTCCATAATATTGTTCTTTATCGGCTTCCTCATTTGATGAACCGTATCTCTTAAAGAAAACTGCGCCTGCTGCCAAAATCATGATCAATAATATGATGATCATTACGAAAAGAATTTTGTTACGTCTTTTCCGCGCTCTATTCACTTTCTTCGCATGTCGTGTTCCTGACCTTCCATTTCTGCCTCTGCCTGTTGTCATTGGTCTTCCCTTTCTCCGGGAACTCCCCGGATGTCCAGATTGTCCTTCTACTCTTCCCCTGCTTCGCGCATGGGTACTGCCTTTTCTTTTGTCCATGCCAACCCTCCTGATTGCAATTTTTATATCTCTGGCGCTTTCTTACACAAACAGTTCCTTACGCTCTGCTCTGCTGTGTGTATTTCTAATATCTCCACATCTTTGGATAAAATAATGATTCTGGAATTCATTATATCATATTTTCATCTTGCGTCATTAACAAATTGCATCTACAACAGTTGTACATATCAAAAAGTTGTTACACCTTAAATGTCTGTCCATCTTCTATCAATTATAACAGCTTACAAACATACTTCTGTCCGGCAGTTCAAGGGGTAATCTCTGCCTGTCTGTTATGATTCACATCTGTAAAAACCAATGATTCTATCCTTCCTTCCGGATCAATCACATAATCTCTCATATAAGTACCTTCTTCTCTGGCCATATATGCTGTCACAATCTGCAATGGACTCATCGGATATCCATCCATAACTATGTCCACTCCTTTTTCTTCATAACCTCTTAGTTCCGCATATAATTCCTTATATCCATCTTCCGTTCTCATATCGTATGTACTCCTTCTCTCCTGGGATCCTGATAAAACGTTGTCCGCCATCTTCGACCATAAAAGGTATCTGTGACATACTGTAGAACAAGTGACGGACAAGAAGACAACCCTGATCTTCGGAGGGTCTCCTTCTCATAATTATTGTGAATTTTCCCTTGATTTCAGGGAATTGAATTTTTTTGAAAATCAGAAATGCTTTCCGTGCCTCCTCTCTTAACATTCTGTTTTATCAAATGGTGTGTCTTCTGTAAGTGCCATTATATGAGCAGCCTTTTGGAATTTCAATGTGTTTATTGTTGATAAGTGGGTGGGATTTGTTGATAACCTAAAATAGTTATAAACAATTTTCGTTTTCCTTTACATCTTTTCTTTTTTTGTTTATACTAAACGATGAAAAGATATATCTAGTTATGAACATAATGAACAGTTCTTAATCCACAGATTATCTTAATATCATAAGACATAAGGATGTGATCATATGAAAATTGAAAAAATCAATGACAATCAGATTCGTTGTACTTTGACACATGCCGATCTTGCAGCCCGCAATCTCAAGATCAGCGAACTGGCTTATGGTACCGAGAAAGCAAAATCACTATTTCGAGATATGATGCAGCAGGCATCTTTCGACTTTGGATTTGAGACAGATGACCTTCCTCTGATGATAGAAGCAATTCCTTCTTCTTCAGACTCTATCACCTTGATCATAACAAAGGTGGAGGATCCGGAAGAACTTGATACACGTTTTTCCAAGTTTACACCTGCCGGAGATTCTGATACACTGAACAGCAATGTTCTTGAAAAGCTTCAGGGCGCAGATGAATTCTTTGATCTGCTTAACAAAGTGAAGGAAGTGGCTTCCGAAGCAAAAGATCCGGAACCTAAAGAAACAGTACCGACATTTCCAGTCCGCCTGTTCTCTTTCGACACGTTAGATTCCGTAATTGAGGCTTCTCGCCTGCTTGCTCCGTTCTATACAGGTGCAAATACATTATATAAGGACGAGGAGAATAATAATACCTTTATCCTTGCGCTGGCACCTGCTGATGGCGCAGATCAGGAATTTAATAAAGTATGTAATATGCTTTCGGAGTACAGTTCCCCTGAGAAGGGAGATTCTTCTGTTCTTGCATTTCTGGAGGAGCATTGCAAAATCATTGTTTCCGCAGACGCAATTCAGAAGTTATCCACAATTTAAACAACGAATAAAAAAGACGGTTTGGAATTATGGGAATAACTTTTCCCACACTTCAGACCGTCTTTTTCACTTGTTATCCACAAAAACTTTTAACGATACGAATAAAGAATGTGCCTTGCACATTCTTGCGCCTGCGGCGTTGCTAAGCGCCAGTGGCGCTTGTTTAGCAAGGACCGAAGTGGAAACGTAGACCGCTTGCGACATCTACATTGTACGCCGCAGTGCGCATCCTTAGCGGAGCGTTTTTTATATATTAGGAAAGCACTTTCCTAATATATAAAAAAGCTGCCATACTCTCTTTTTGAGAGTACAACAGCTTCTTGTATATCTTTTCTCTTAATTATTTACCAGCGGCTGCCATTGCTGCATTGATCTTCTCTACAAGCAGATCTGCATCAATTCCATGAACCATAGCTGCTTCCTCAAGAGACTCCATCTGAGATGACGGGCATCCAAGACAATGCATACCAATCTCCATCAAAATCGGAGCTGACTCTGGAAATGTTACCAGAAGTTCGCCAATTGTTGTGCTTTTAGAAATTGCCATCACTGTTTCCTCCTTACATATTTCTATTTTCAATTAATTTCTGTCACCCTTGAACAGTAATTTTTATTATAATCCCTGATCTATGATTTAGCAACCTTATTTTCATTATCATTCCATGAAATTTTCTGAAATTTTCACACAACTTTTTCCGTTTATCACACTACTCAAAAGTCAATCAGTTTTCTTTTTTTTTTCGACAAATCGTCATTTTCATAACAATAACCAAAACGAATGTTCTTTTTATTTCCAAAAGTTATCCACACTATTCACATCTTTCTTTGTTGATAATGTGGATAACTTTCAGGAAATCTTTTATTTTTCCTCATTTTTTCGATTTTTCAATGTTGATAAGTTAAAAACTACTTTTTTTCATTTTTTTGCTATTTTGAATATTCTTGTCATATTTTGTGCATTTTGACTATCCGTATATTTTTCCTGGAAAATACCGATTTTAGAATTTACAGTCAAATCTTTCATTTCCCATACATATTCTGGACAATGCATTGTTTTCTTTCTATTATTCTTTAATAAATCCGTCTGACAGCCACGATATTTGTATACGTTGCACTGCTGATACCAATTCCCTGATCTTCGTTCATTGCATTTACAATCTGATCATTTCCTATATATAGACCAACATGTCCTTCATATAAGATAAGATCCCCTGGCTGTGCATCTTCATAACTCACTTCATATCCTGCACTTCGCTGTTCATAAGAAGTTCGTGGAAGGCTTATACCAAAATGTGCATACACGGACTGGACAAATCCTGAACAATCCGCCCCATCTGTTAAACTTGTACCGCCCCACACATATGGATTCCCAATAAACTGACAGGCATAATCAATAACTTCCTGCCCTGACGCAACTGACTGAGCCGCCGCTTCTGCAGCCTGGGCTTCTGCTTCCGCCTCCGCAGCCGCAGCTTCTTCTGCTTCCATTCGTTTTTGTTCTTCCTCTTTTGTCTCCCCGTAAGAATAAGAACTTTCCTCTGTAACATAATCACCGCACACCCAGCCATTAACTTCACCGACCTGTATCGGATACCAGCCATCTACAGGATCTGCTGTCACAAGATATTCTTCTCCCTGACCGATCTGGGTTAATACGGTAGTATCTGTCCCATGTCCTTCTCTGACATTCAGACAATCTGCTGTGACTGTAACATTCTCATTTGTATACTCATCTGACCTCGAACGGGCTTCTTCTCCTGTGAACAATGTTTCCGTCGGAACATACCCCTCTGCATTTCCCGACCGGATCTTTGTCCATCCATCCAGATATTCCAACACAACTGCCGCTGAATCAGAATATAATTTTCCAACCCATTCACTGTTTTCATCTGCTTCGCTTCTAATATAGGTATAATCCCCCGTATTAGAAAACGCTATATTCAAATACTCTCCCTCTTCTGTCGGCACCAGATACAGATTGATATTGTTCTTTATTTCTGTCTGATATGATGCTTCCAAAATGTTTTCAATTCCTGTAACCGGAACCAGACTCTTCTCACTGTCATCAGTTTCTGCCGCCTGTGTTCTGACTACACTCCCCGGAATTATGATCATCCCTGCCATCATTGACATGATAAGCTTATGCTTCATCCGCATGTTACTCATATAAAACCTCCTTTATTTCAAGCCTTATCTTTTGTGGGAAGTTTTAATTGTTACATAATTGTTAATTTTTGTTACGCCGTAATTTTATCAATCAACCATAGATATGTCAACTGTTTTAATAGTTTTTTCATAATTATCACCCTCCACTATTTGTAATTATTCCCCTTTTTTATTAAGCTTAACATCCTTTTTGTTAATTATTCTGTAACATTTTGTCAGAACAAATAGAAAAAACTTATTTTTTTCTATTGACAATTTTAAAAATATAAGTTATATTCTAATTACAGTAATCGTTACTGTTATTGATTCGATTTCAGAAAGAGGTGAATCTATGGCTGCAATTAAATATAGCCGACAGCGAGAAGCTATCAAGCATTATCTCGCTTCAACAAAAGAGCATCCCACTGCCGACACTGTTTATCTGCATGTTAAAGAGGATTTTCCTAATATCAGTCTTGGTACTGTTTACCGGAATTTGAATCTGCTGACAGATATCGGCGAAGCAATCAAGATCCCAACACCTGACGGCGGAGATCGATTTGACGGGAATGTTATTCCGCACAATCATTTTCTCTGTACAAGCTGTGGACGGTTACTGGATCTGGAACTGGATATGAAGAGTATTGAAGAAGTGAACCGGCTGGCCGGGGAGAATTTTGATGGAATCATCACTTCAAGTTCCACTTTGTTTTATGGGGAATGCAGTGACTGCATTAGAAAGTCTTAAGTTATAAAAAAAATTAATAAGAAAAAGGAGATTATCATTATGAAAAAATTTGTATGTACAGTATGTGGTTATGTTCACGAAGGAGATGCTGCACCGGCTGAATGTCCAGTCTGTCACGCACCAGCTTCTAAGTTCAAAGAGCAGGAAGGAGACAAAGTATGGGCTGCTGAGCACGTTGTAGGTGTTGCACAGGGTGTCAGCGAAGATATTCTTGCAGATCTTCGTGCAAACTTCGCAGGAGAGTGCTCTGAAGTAGGAATGTACCTTGCAATGGCAAGAGTTGCTCACAGAGAAGGATATCCGGAAATCGGACTTTACTGGGAAAAAGCTGCTTACGAAGAAGCAGAGCATGCTGCAAAATTCGCTGAACTTCTTGGTGAAGTTGTAACAGACAGCACAAAGAAAAACCTTGAGATGAGAGTTGATGCTGAGCACGGTGCTACAGAAGGTAAATTCGATCTTGCAAAGAGAGCGAAAGCTGCTAACCTGGATGCAATCCACGACACAGTACACGAGATGGCTCGCGATGAAGCAAGACACGGAAAAGCATTCGAAGGACTGCTTAAGAGATACTTCGGCTAAACAAACCTTATCAGCAGATGCGATTGCTTCGAGTATGTGAAACTTTTTCTGTAAATAGCTAATAACAGCAAGGTCTTCTATGGTA
>NZ_JAJCME010000229.1:0-222 GCF_020560115.1 Mediterraneibacter sp. 210702-DFI.5.30 | reverse complement strand
GGTTGCCACCCTGCTGGCCGAAGACGCCACGCTGACCTCCACGCCTGAGGCCTACCTCAAGTTGCACCTGCTGTCCCATCGCCTGGTCAAGCCCCACGGCCTGAGCCTGGCGGGTGTGTTCCCGCTGCTGCCGAACGTGGCATGGACCAGCCAGGGCGCCATCGATCTGGGCGAACTGGCCGAGCGTCAACTTGAAGCGCGCCTGCGTGGCGATCTGCTGGA
>NZ_JAJCME010000228.1:0-222 GCF_020560115.1 Mediterraneibacter sp. 210702-DFI.5.30 | reverse complement strand
CGTTGCCATCGCAAAGAGATAGTAGAGGCCAAAAATCGCAAAGATCGTTGAAAAATCGGCAAAGTGATGAATAATGCCGATAATCCAAAGCAGCAGCAGTGGGTCAATCAGCATTAAAAATTCTTCAAAGAAAACTTTTGGCAATTTCCAAAAGGCGAGTGAGAAAGTGTACTTGGCATCACGATTGAAAATAACGCGGCGATGCTTGAACAAAGCCTTAAA
>NZ_JAJCME010000227.1:0-222 GCF_020560115.1 Mediterraneibacter sp. 210702-DFI.5.30 | reverse complement strand
CATTGCCTTCCGTCAGCACTATGCCGACCTCTATATCGCTATGGATGCCGAGCCTTCGCCGTTGTTTGCGGGGGTGCGGGAATCGCTGGAAGCCTTCCGTGCCCAGGGCTATCGTCTGGCGGTGGCCACGGGCAAGGCGCGTCGCGGCCTTGATCGTGTGCTCAAGGCTCACGGCTGGGAGGACTTCTTTGATATCACCCGTGCCGCAGACGAGACCGCCAG
>NZ_JAJCME010000226.1:0-222 GCF_020560115.1 Mediterraneibacter sp. 210702-DFI.5.30 | reverse complement strand
ATATGAACCAAGACCATGTACAGAACTTTCTGATTTCCATCATGTAGAAAGATTAAATATGTTAATTGAAAGATGTCATGCTTATGGAGCAAAAGTCTGTGTACAATTATCACCAGGTTTAGGACGTCAACAATTTACGGATCCTTTTACACCACCTTATAGTGCAGGTAGTGTAGGAGCATTCTGGTTCCCTAATTTAATTTGTAAACCTTTTTCTAAAGA
>NZ_JAJCME010000225.1:0-222 GCF_020560115.1 Mediterraneibacter sp. 210702-DFI.5.30 | reverse complement strand
CTTGATAAGCGATACCCAATTCCAGAAGCATATTGGCGTTATGGCAAGAACGGCAAAGTAATTAAGAAGAGCCAAAAACGGCCGACTGGTTTAGCTCGTATTACTGCTCAACGATATCCTTGGCTTGATGATGATGATCTTGATAGTGATATGTTCACCAATACCGAAGTTAATTATAAAGCTGCTTGGAATATGTTTCGGAAAGTACACACTGCCGGAAAA
>NZ_JAJCME010000224.1:0-222 GCF_020560115.1 Mediterraneibacter sp. 210702-DFI.5.30 | reverse complement strand
GATTAGTCCTAATGCATGTTCCAAGATTGCTTCAGGAGTGTCAATTTGTTCAATTAATTGCCAAAAATCGCCACCAACCATTGCGGCGGCTTTGACGATCTCGCCATAGCCTTCCACTAGATCGCGGGGCGGCAGTGTCTTTAAGGTTTCCGGATCAATCAGCACCAGATCAGGTTCGTAAAAGGCACCAACAATATTTTTGGTCGTTCCTAAATCAACGGC
>NZ_JAJCME010000223.1:0-223 GCF_020560115.1 Mediterraneibacter sp. 210702-DFI.5.30 | reverse complement strand
ACCCCGTTCGATATCTATTTCGCGGAGGTTTTTTTCTCTTATGGATGTTGTTATACAACTTTATACACTTAATTAACGTCACAGTTACTTTTATAAAATCTCTTACAAGTCAATCCCTAAAATTTGTGATAATCGTTTGCATTTAGAGTCAAATGCCTTCTTAATGATTAGAGGATTAAATAGAACAATTGAAGGAGATGGATATGACCTCGCAAGAAGTACT
>NZ_JAJCME010000222.1:0-223 GCF_020560115.1 Mediterraneibacter sp. 210702-DFI.5.30 | reverse complement strand
CTTCTGCAAACTGATCAAACGGAATAAAACGCAGGGCGGCCGAATTGATGCAGTAGCGCAGACCGCCGCGATCCAGCGGTCCATCGCAAAAAACATGTCCTAGATGCGAATCAGCCTTCAGACTGCGCACCTCGGTTCTTTCCATGCCAAACGACTGGTCGCGCTTTTCTTTCAGCTTGGCAATTGGTTTGGTAAATGCCGGCCAGCCGCAGCCCGAATCAAA
>NZ_JAJCME010000221.1:0-223 GCF_020560115.1 Mediterraneibacter sp. 210702-DFI.5.30 | reverse complement strand
ACGATCTTCATCAAATCAGGCTTGGTTAATGGGTTGAACTGAACGATGGCATCGAAACGGTTCAAGAATTCAGGCTTGAAGTAGTCGGTCAGCTTGTCGATAATCGAGTGCGTTGCGCTGCTTGCTTCTGGGCCAAAACCGATCGAAGCCTCGGAGTCGCCAGTACCGGCATTGGAAGTCATGATGATGATGGTGTCCTTAAATGAAACCGTGCGTCCCTGCG
>NZ_JAJCME010000220.1:0-224 GCF_020560115.1 Mediterraneibacter sp. 210702-DFI.5.30 | reverse complement strand
AAAAACACCGCTAAATCCGCGATCCCCGCAGCAATTGCGGCTGCCGTGATCTACGCGGTAATCGGCTTTAAAAATATCAATGCGGACCTTTCACGTGTTGACGTTATCAGCAGCGCGCTCAAATCCAGTTTTCATGTTGGCGCTTGGTCGCTGCTGCCGATTCTGGTACTTTTGGTTATGTCGTTAAGACAGGTGCCGGCAATTCCTACTTTATTGGCTGGCTC
>NZ_JAJCME010000022.1:0-15194 GCF_020560115.1 Mediterraneibacter sp. 210702-DFI.5.30 | reverse complement strand
CAATGTCAAAACTTACAGTAGGTAAGCAGCAGATGTGTGAGATCGCCTTTAAAGTAAATGAAGAGCAGAATAAGGTGGCATTCCGTACGGCAGCTGCGAAAGTGCTTCCAGAAGAAATTGCATTCCGTAAGAAGTTAGGATTTATCGTACCAATCCGTATCTGGATGGCTGATGAGAGATACAATCAGGACGTACAGCGTCTCTTCCACAGTGATATTGCAGAGAAATTCTTTGATGTGGATGCAATCAATGCGATTTTTGATGAATATGTTGGAGGAAATTCTGATAACTGGAGAAAAGTATGGACAATCTATACGTTCCTCGTATGGTATGAAGAGTACTTTGTGAAGAGATAATAAAAAGACTATATATTAAGACTTTAAACATTTTTAAGTGATGGGGTGGAAGCATAAAAAGCTTTGCCCCTTTTTGTTATCCCATTTGATTATCCGGGATATCCACGAAAAAGAGACAAAAGAAAATCCACCATATGCACCTACGCTATACAGTGGATCTTCACTTTGTTATTCCATCCATTGGAATATTCCTCCTTATTTACTTGATATCTATCTGAAACTATTATCTCAAATAGTGATTTTATATTTTATTTCATTTAATTTAATTATCCCATTGGAATATCCTTCTTTCGATTCTTTTTTATCTATTTTGGATTTTAACTTATCGTCCCATTGGAATTTACCTCTTTCAATTTATTTGTTTGATGATTTAATGAACTATCCCATTGGATTTTACCTCTCTCTCTTTAAATATTGTTTCCGTTTTTTAAATTACTCTTTCTGGTGGTTTGTACCTCTTTCTTTAGATTTTTAAGGATTTAATTTACCTTCCCATTGGACTATACCTCTGTTTCTTTAAAATTAATTCTAATGAAAGGATTAAGTGTCTGGTGGTTTGTCCTCCTTTTTGTTTTTTTATTTCGTTTCCTTTTGTTGATTCTATATTAACTCACAGATAGGCATTTGTCAATAGAAAATCAGAAAAAAGTTAAAAATAATTCAAATATACAGAAAATAAGAAATAAAACACAAAAAATACAGGCTATTAGTTGCGCCTAAGGTAATTGCATTAGACAGAAAAGTGGACGCAATCTATGAAAACATGGTATGATACTAAGAAAAGAGTTGCCAGCTGCACATAGAACGAACAGCAACAGAATGCAATGCTACAGGTCCTTGCAACGGGCGGGAAATGGAGAGAGAAAATTGAGTAAAGAGTCAAGAACCAGCTGTGAAACATGCACTTATTATATTTATGATGAGGAGTATGAGTGTTATCTCTGTGATAAGAATATGGATGAGGATGATTACATCCGTCTGATGACAAATCAGCATTATCAATGTCCATATTATCGGAACGGAGATGATTATCTTGTTGTTAGAAAACAGCTGTAGAATCATAGAAAAAGCAAGGAAGTACAAAAACAAAAGAAAGAATAAGAAGAAAAGCGGGAGAATCGTTGGATCAGATTCTCCCGTTTTTTAAGAAAGACCTTTGTGCAAGCACCGGTGGTTTCAGACCTTTTGTCCTTGGTATCATTAAATTGTTTTCAATACTTTTAAGAGCCGGTTATTGTCTTCAGGTTTCATAATGCAGAAGCGGATAAATTCGCCATCCAGACATTGGAAAGAAGAGCAGTCACGGATCATAAGTCCTTCTTTTATACAAGCTTCGAATACATCGAAAGAAGTTACTTCTGGTTTTAAAATCTTCACAAGGATAAAGTTTCCATATGGAAAATAAACCTTGAAAGAAGACATCTTTTTTAATTCAAGAAACATCCGGTCACGTTCCGTTAGGATTAATGCACGTGTCTGGCGGATGTAGGAAGTGTCTTTGAACATCTGCTCACCGGCATATGCTCCAAGGCTGTTTAAGGACCATGGAATCTGCTTTTCTTTCATCTGAGATAAGAATTCTTTATTTCCGGTAATGCCGTATCCAAAACGCATTCCCGGAGCTGCGTAGAACTTGGACACACCGCGCAGTACCATGAGATTAGAGAAATCTTTTGTGTATGGAACAGCGGTTACTTCCTGAACGGAAGGTGCAAATTCTACATACGTTTCATCAATCATGACAAAGATATCGCGGTTTGCGCAGAATGAAAGCAATGCACGCATTTCATCTTTTAAGATGGCAGAAGAAGTTGGATTGTTCGGATTGCAGAGAATCAGAAAATCATATCCATTTAATAAAGTCCGGCAAAGATCTTCTACATCTAATTCAAAATCTTCCGCTTCCTGAAGATGATAATAGTCCTGCGTACTTCCGGAGAAAGAAAGTTCTCTGGAGTATTCAGAATAGGTTGGACCAAGAATCAGAGTGCGTTTCGGTGCTCTTGTTTCAATCAAAAGTGAAATCAGTTCGCTTGAACCGTTGCCCGGCAGGATGAAATCAGCAGGAACATCGCAGTACTCAGCAATTGTGTTGCGAAGTGATTTATAATCTCGGTCAGGATAAGAAGAAAAGAGGTCCACATGATCCGCAACAGCTTCCTTAACAGAAGGGGAAAGTCCGAGTGGATTTACATTTCCGGCAAAGTTTGTAATACTGTTTTGGTCGATATGATAATACTCACTGATTTTCTCAATATCACTTCCATGAAAAACTGGTTTTGTATTCGTCATAGGCGTCTCCTCCTTAGTAGGTTTCGAATAAAATTCCAAGCGTATTTGGTCCACAATGGCTGGAAATCGTACAGCTTGCTTTCGTTATATGGATTTCATCAAAATGCATGGTTTCTTCAAGCGTATTCTTAACAAGTTCAATGTATTCAGGGGCAATCCCTGAGTGCGTGATAAAGATCAGAGATGGATCGATATCCGGATAAGCAGCAAGTTTGTCTTTTACATATTTTACAAGAACTTTATCAAGCGTTCCACGATATTTCTTTCCTACATTCATACTGCCATCTGCTGTGCTGACTTCAATACATGGCTTTAATTTCAGAACATTTGCTCCGAGAGCAGCGACCGTCGAACAGCGCCCACCGGCATGTAGAAATGTCAGCGTATCCAAAATAAAGCTGGCATGACAATGCTTTGTGCGTTCGCGAAGAGCTTCGGCAATGTCTTCCGCTTTCAATCCCTGCTCGATCATCCGACCGGCATCTGTTACAAGAAGTCCGGTTCCGGTGGAGAGAGAACAACTGTCAATCACATGAACATGCCCGAGCTCTTCAGCAGCAATACAGCAGTTTTGATGAGCACTGGAAAGTGAGCTGCCAAGATTGATATGGATCACTTCATAGTCTTCATCGACCCATGGTTTAAAATGTTCAATATATTCCGCAACATTGACGGCGGCTGTTTTTGGAAGGATTTTTTCATCATAATATTTCTGATAAATTTCTTCCGGTGTAATGTCAATGCCGTCCCTATAATCTTTTCCATCCAGAATGATGTGGAGTGGAAAATAGTGTACATGATAACGTTCTTTCAGTTCCTGATCCAGGTCACAGGTACTGTCGGCACTTAAAATGATCTTATTTGTAACAGAATCAGTCATAATTCTCCTCCTAAATTAGTTCGAAAACTTGAATCGTATGGCTAGTATGTATTTATACTGCATAATGTGTACACAAATTATAACATATTTTTCACATAGAGTATAGTTTTTGTATCCAAAAAACAATACAAAATAAGACTTTTTTGCTATTGTTCGCTCATAATTACTACTTGTTCGCTCTTACTATATTGAAAATGTAAAGAAGTGTGGATTCTTTTATTGACATATATAGATAATCGATATATAATCAAGCCAAGATATATAGATAACCGATATATCAGCTGGGAGTCAATCCCAAGCTGATATAGTCTCCGGCAGGATTGCAGAGGTGCGCAGTAGAAGTATGTCATGCAATTGCATGACGCGCACCTCGCAGCAAGAATGCCGAGGCATTCTTGAACTACTGTAAGATGAGTTTCATTCTGCAGTGAGAATGTTAAGAAATGTACGGTTAACGTAAAATCAGAAGATTAGGAGGAATTGTTATGGCAGTTGACAGAAGTCTGGTATCAGGAAGCACAACGATGTTGTTATTAAAGCTTTTATCTGAAAAGGATATGTATGGTTACGAGATGATCGAGACCTTAAGAGAAAAGTCCCAGAATGTGTTTGAATTAAAGGCGGGAACGTTATATCCATTGCTTCATGGAATGGAAGATAAGAAATATCTGACAGTTTATGAGAAAGAGGTCGGAGGTAAGGTTCGTAAGTATTACAGTATTACGAAAACCGGGAGGAAAGTTTTAGAAGAGAAGAAAGAAGAGTGGAAAATTTATTCATCGGCTGTAGTAAATGTGCTGAATGCAGCAGTTTGTTAGAAAGGGTGATGTTTGATGAGACGAGAGGAGTATTTGCATACATTAACAGAACAGATTCGCTGTAAGATGGCAAGAGGAACGATAGAACAGGAGATCAATGATCATATTGAGGATCAGAAAGAGGAATTCCTAAGTGAAGGAATGAGTCAGACAGAAGCAGAAGAAGCTGCGGTTCGAGAAATGGGTGATCCGGTAGAAGTCGGGCTTGAGATGGATAGAATCCACCGGCCGACAATGGCGTGGGGAATGATTGCGCTGATCATTGGACTAAGTCTTGCGGGCTATCTTTTACGAAGTGTTATGTATCAGACTGCTTTAGGTATTGAGCAGAGTGCAGGAAAAACAGAAGAATTGTTCTGGACAGGAATGTCATCCAGTTGGCATACGTCGCTGGAACTGCCGGCACTTTTGCTTGGACTTGTGCTGATGATTGGTATTTGCTATATGGATTATACGAGGATTGCGGTTTATGCAAAACCAAGCTTGATCGCATACCAAGTTTTACTTTTAGTTGGACTGCAGGTCACCGGTGCGAAAGTGAATGGATTAACAGGATATATTAGAATGCCTTTCGGAAATATTGTATTGAATCTGATTGACTTACTCTGGCTGACAATTCCGTTGTTTGCAGCTGTATTATATAGTTACAGAGGTCAGGGATACCGAGGAATTTTAAAGGCAATCCTCTGGATGATCATTCCGTCTTATTTTCTGATCATAAGAAGTCAGAGTCTGATTGGGGCAATGATACTGGAAGTGGTTTATTGTGTGGTTTTGGCGGTGGCTGTTCACAAAGGCTGGTTTCAGGTTTGTAAAAAAGCAGTACTTACGGGAATCGGAGCAGTAGTCGTTCTGATACCGGTTCTGCTTGCGGGAGGCCTCTGGTGTTTTGGCAAGGCTTACCAGAAAGAGCGTGTAGTGGCTATTTTATCGATCGGTGATTATGCAGCAAATTTCCCAGGAGTCAATGTGATTCGGGAAATGATTTCCGGAAGCTCAGCATTTCATGGCAATCCGCAGTTTAAAGAACTTCTGACATCTGTAGACGGAAGTGTCCATCTGCTTGCCAGTGTGGTAGCTGCTTATGGAATACTGGCAGGTATTCTACTGGTTCTTTGTCTGGCGGTTCTGATCCTTCGGTTTGCTAAGATTTCATTAAATCAGAAGAACCAGCTTGGTATGGTGATGGGAACAGGATGTACAGCATTGTTCCTGATTCAGACAGTAGTTTTTATATTAGAAAATCTGGGAGGAGTCGGTAATATGGGAATCTACTGTCCATTCTTTGGAACAGGAAGATCAGGTATGCTGACATCTTATATCCTGCTCGGATTACTACTCAGTATCTGCAGATATCAGAAGACAGCGCCGGAACCGGTAATCAGGTCCTGGCGCTGGAGGCAACGTTCTCAATCATGAAAAATAAATTATTTTGTTGTATTACGACGAATTAATACAGGGGCAATTTGTTTATGAACAGGTTCACCTAATGGTTTGGGAACACGCTTTTTCTGCTCGTCCATCTGTTGGACAAGAAGATCCATGGCAGTCTTTGCAATCACATCAATCTGCTGGCCGATGGTTGTGATCGGAAGGATTGCCTCGCTGGCAATCGGAGAGTTGTCAAATCCAACAATCTCATAAGTAGAAGGAAATGTTCCATATTTTTGGAAAATTAAATTAAGAAACATATTTGCATAGGTATCATTCGCGAGAAAGATACCTTTTTTTTGATTGGGGTATTTTGCTTCTATTTTGTTGAAAATCTCTCGGATTATGTTTAAAATCTCATGATAAGAATCACCTTCTACACTAAGATCTATATCATATGGAATATGATATTCTTCGCAAGTAGCCTGAAAGGCTCGGATTCGGTCATAAGCCGGGATGGATTTATTCACATTGACATTTATATGAATTAATATGTCACATTTATCCCGAATCAACAGGGACGTAGCTTGAAGTGCACCCATATAGTTATCAGTATTGACACTGCTGATATATTCTGCTTCGCGTTCAATTGCGATGACAGGAATCTGATAGGAAGCAAGTTTCTCAGATGGAAGAGTGTGACTTAAAACAATCAGTCCTTCAATCTGATAAGACAGAAGTTCTTCAATGTACTGTTGTTCTTCTTCAGCACCATGTTCACTGGCGAAAACAAGAAATTTATAGTGATAATCACTGTAACTGGAAAGGAATTGTGTCAGCATCTCAGAATAATAGTGCAGATAAAGGTTTGGAACAATGATTCCGATAAATTCACTTTTCCCATTTGCCAGAACCTTTGCCAGCTTATTCTTTTTATATCCAAGTGTATCAAGAGCCTGTGAAATCTTTTCCTGGTTTTCAACCGTCAGTGAATCCGGGTGATTGAAATATCTTGATATTGTAGTTTTTGAAAAATTGGTGTACTCCGCAATATCTGCAAAAGTTACCTGTTTTTTACTCATAAAAGTTGAATCTCCTTCAATATGATGGCTGATGGTTCATAATATCTTTTAGTATAGCAATTTTCATGGAAAAACGCAACATTAAAATAACTGGTTACGTAACCGGTTATTTTATCGCGCGAAAGTGTTGACAGAAAGAGAAGAATATAGTAATATCAAACTATAAAGTAACCGGTTACGTAACCGGTTTTCCATAAGGTTAAAGGAATGGAGGAAGAAGTGCATGAAAAGAATGCAAAATCAAGCAAAGTCCGTAAGCAAACGAACGTGGAGAGAAAAGATGACTTATATGAAGAAAAACTGGCAGTTATATCTTTTCTTCCTAATGCCAGGGCTTTTACTGACAATTATTTTTAAGTATCTCCCAATGGGTGGTCTCCTGATAGCTTTTGAAGACTACAATGTAATAAAAGGAGTTCTTGGTAGTCCCTGGGTAGGACTTGAGTATTTTAGGCGATTTTTATCTTCACCGGATTTTATGAATTATCTGATGAATACATTAAAATTGAGTATCTATGGACTGTTGTGGGGGTTCCCGGTTCCGATTATTCTTGCATTGCTTCTAAATCGCATCCGTAAGACAGGGATTAAAAAGAAAGTTCAGCTTTTGATCTATATGCCGAATTTTATTTCAGTCATCGTACTTTGCGGTATGGTTCGTATGCTTTTATCACCTGTAGGACCGCTGAACAAAGTGCTCGGAATTAGCACAAACTGGATGACAATGCCTTCTGCATTCCGAACAATTTATATTGCAAGCGGAATCTGGCAAGCAGCAGGATGGTCATCTATCATGTATACAGCAGCATTGGCAAATGCAAGCAAGGAGCTGGAAGAAGCAGCGACCATGGATGGAGCAAATCTTCTGCAGCAGATCTGGTATGTAGAGTTGCCGGCAATTAAAAATATTATTGTAATTCAGTTTATTTTACAGGCCGGAAATATTATGAGTATAGGTTTTGAAAAAGCATATGCTTTACAGACAGACATGAACTTGCCGGCATCAGAAATCCTGTCTACATATGTATATCGTATTGGACTTCTGAACGGAGATTATGGATATTCGACAGCGGTAGGTCTCTTCAATTCGGTTGTAAATGTTATCTTGTTGATCTTTGTAAACCAGGTTGTTAAGAAACTGAATGACGGAGAAGGATTATAGAAAAGAGGGAGAAGAGATGGAGAAAAAAAAGAAGAAAAAATATTCAAGGACAGACAAAGTAATCCTTGGAATCGGATTTACCATTCTTGGTTTATTCGTCCTTTCTATAGCAATACCGATTATCTATGTAGTACTTGCATCCTTTATGGATCCGACTGTTTTGAATAACCAGGGATTGAGTTTTAATATTAAGGACTGGACATTAGATGCATATCGAAGAGTATTAGAGAATGAAATGATCTGGCGTGGCTTTTTAAATTCCTTCCTGTATTCACTTGCATTTACAGTTATTTCTGTTTTTGTGACATTGTTGGCAGCGTATCCACTGTCCAAAAAAGAATTTGTAGGAAGAAAGGTTTTTAATATTATCTTCTTAATTACTATGTTTTTTGGCGGTGGAATGATTCCTACATTCATTTTGATCAATCAATTGCATATGGTTAATACAGTGTGGGCAATCCTGATTCCAGGAGCATTTAATGTATGGAATATGATTCTTGCAAGAACTTATTATCAGTCAATTCCAACAGAATTAAGAGAAGCATCTGCGATTGATGGAGCGAATGAAATTCAACATTTCTTTAAAATTATGATTCCGGTATGTAAGCCAATCATTGCAGTACTGGCGCTTTGGTCTTTCGTTGGAATGTGGAACAGTTATTTCGACGCAATGATTTATTTGAATGATGCGAATTTGCAGCCATTACAGTTAGTACTCCGTTCTATCTTAGTACAGAATACACCACAGCCGGGCATGATTGCCGATATTCAGAGCACAGCGGAAATGGCAAAAATAGCAGAACAGCTCAAATATGCAACCATTGTAGTATCAAGTTTACCACTGTTAGTAATGTACCCATTCTTCCAGAAGTACTTTGACAAAGGAATTATGGTTGGATCGGTAAAAGGCTAATAAGAAAGGAATGATACAGATATGAAGAAAAGAAAAGTAAATGCATTACTTGCAATTGTACTATCTCTGACGATGCTGGTGGGAGTTACAGGTTGTGGAAAAGAGCAGCAGCTTGAAGCTGAAATCAACCCGGATACACCTGCAACGGAAGTGCAGTTTCCATTGAAGGAAACCGCAGAGCTTTCCTTTATTACAAGTGCACCGGCTACATCAACACAGGAGCCAAATGAACGAGTAATCTTTCAGAGAATGGAAGAGCAGACGAATGTTCATATTGATTGGACTTGTTTTGTATCGGATCAGTTTTCTGATAAGAAAAATCTGGCACTTGCTCAATTTGGAAATCTACCGGACGGATTATTCAATGCAGGAATGAGTGATTATGATCTATTGCGTTATGCAAAGCAGGGTATCATTATTCCATTAGAGAATCTGATAGATAAATATATGCCGAATTTACAGGCAGTATTTGAAAAATATCCAGAATATAGGACAATGTGTACAGCACCAGATGGACATATTTATTCATTCCCTTGGATTGAACAGCTTGGAGCCGGGAAAGAAGCCATTCAGGCAATCGGAGATATTCCATATATTAACAAAAAATGGCTGGATTATCTAGGACTTGAGATTCCGACAACAACAGATGAATTGGAACAGGTATTGATTCAATTCCGTGATCATGCAGATGAACTTGAAAAAGAATTTTCAATCGAAGGTGATGTGATTCCAATGTCATTTATTATCAATAACGGAGACCAAGATCCGGCAATTCTAATGAATGGGTTTGGAGAAGGTTATGGAGACACGGGAGATCATTTCGCTGTAACGGATGAAGGAAAAGTTATTTACACAACTGTTCAGGAAGGTTATAAAGAAGGAATTGAATGGTTACATAAACTTGTGACAGAGGATTTAGTTGACCCAGAAGCATTTACACAAGAGTGGTCTACCTATGTAGCAAAAGGTAAGAACCATCGATACGGTCTCTGTTTCACATGGGACATTGCAAATATTGATAACAATGAAGATTATGTGATGCTACCGGCGCTGACGGGGCCGAATGGCATGAGAAATATCACGAGACAGAACAACAGTGAAACAAGTGGATTTGACCGTGGAAGATGTGTTCTTACGTCAAGTTGTCGGAATACAGCACTTGCTGCTGCATGGATTGACCAGATGTATGCACCACTTCAATCACCACAGAATAACTGGGGAACTTATGGAGAAAAGGACTCCTTTAACATTTTTGAACTGTCCACAAACAAAGATGGTGGAGAAATGCTAAAGCATATGGATCTTGGAACACAGTCTCCGGTAGAAGTGCGTGAGGCACAATCGGTAAATGGCCCTCTTGCAGTTTTAAATGAATACTATGATGTATATGTAACACAGCCGGAAGATGCAAAATGGCGTTTGGATAATATGCATGAAACTTATTTACAGGATATGAACAGTAAATATGTTTATCCAAATGTCTTTATGAGCATTGATGATACGAATAAAGTATCTCAGTACGATACAGATATAAAAAAATATGCAGAACAGAAGAAAGCAGACTGGATCCTGAATGGAGGAATTGAAAAAGAGTGGGATTCCTATCTAAAGAAAATGGAACAGTATGGGCTTTCAGATTATCTTTCAATTAAACAGAAGTACTTTGATGAGTATCAGAAGTCATTAAGTGAAGAAAAATAACGATACGAACAACAGGAGAATTTGCATGAGTGAGATGTTAGAAAAGGCTAGAAAATATGAAGATGAACAGGGAAAGCAGATAAAAGCAGAAGACAGACCGGCTTTTCATGTGAGTCCGTATGTAGGCTGGATGAATGATCCGAATGGATTTTCATACTATCAGGGAGAATATCATTTATTTTATCAGTATAATCCATACGATACACATTGGGACAGTATGCATTGGGGGCATGTGGTAAGTAAAGACTTATTGCATTGGGAATATCTCCCGGCAGCTCTTGCACCAGATGAAGACTACGATAAGATGGGCTGTTTCTCAGGAAGCGCAATCGAGTTGGATGATGGCAGACAATTGCTTATGTATACAGCCGTAGATCATGAAACATTAGAAGATGGAAGTAAAAGAGATATACAGACACAGGCGGTAGCTGTCGGAGACGGAAGAGATTATGTGAAGTATGAGAAGAATCCGGTCTTGACAGAAAAGGATCTTCCGGAAGGTGCAAGTAAAGTGGATTTCCGTGATCCAAAGATCTGGAAAGGAAAAGACGGAAACTTCTATTGTGTGATCGGAAGCAGACCGGCAGACGGAAGCGGACAGATTCTTCTTTACAGAAGTGCAAATGGATTTGACTGGGAATTTGTCAGTATCCTTGCAGAAAATAAGAAACGTTTCGGAAAGATGTGGGAGTGTCCGGATTTCTTTGAACTGGATGGAAAACACATTCTCCTGACAAGTCCGCAGGATATGTTACCGGAAGGTTTGGAATATCATACCGGAAACGGCACTTTATGTATCATAGGAGAAATGGACAAGGATACATATACCTTAAAAGAGCAGTTCAATCAGTCTGTGGATTATGGAATTGATTTTTATGCAATGCAGACAGTGGAAGCACCGGATGGCCGCAGAATTATGATCGGCTGGATGCAGAACTGGGATACGCTTGCTCATCGTTGTAATGACTCAAAATGGTTTGCGCAAATGAGTCTGCCGAGAGAATTGTCTGTGAAGAACGGAAGACTTTATCAAACTCCAATCAAAGAACTCGATGCACTGCGCAAAAACAGAGTTGAGTACAACGATGTAGTAATAGATAATGATACGATCACATTAGATCGCGTCGAAGGACGAACCATCGACATGGAACTCGTGATACGTCCGGAAGATAAAGAAAATGTATATAAGAAATTCGCATTACGTTTTGCACAGAATGAGAAATTCCATACAGAATTGAGCTTCCGCCCGTATGAGTCTGTATTGAAAATTGACAGAAAATTTTCAGGAACCGAACGAGCACTGGTTCATCAGAGAAGATGTCTGGTAAATGGAGATGCCAATGAGTTAAAGCTTCGTGTGATTCTGGACAGATTCAGCGCAGAAGTATTTATTAATGATGGCGAGCAGGTTATGTCTGTTGTTATGTTTACAGAACAGGAAGCAAACGGAATTTCATTCTTTGCTGATGGTGCAGCTAAAATCGATGTAGTGAAATATGATCTGGTATAGAAGTTACATGATAAATATACATTGAGATTGAAAATGCATGGATAATGATAAGGGGATTCCTGATTAAGGAATCCCCTTATGTAGTATAGGAGTATATAGTATTGATGATAGAAGTAAGAAGAAAAAGACATGAAAACGAACTGCACGAAAAATATATGCAGTTGTATCATAATGAACAATGTTATGAAGAATTAATGCAGTCATTGGAAGAGGCTTATCAGAACAGACCTGCTGAACTTAGACGGTTAGATAATAAAAGAGAAAAAGAACCGAATTGGTATCGAAACAGAAATATGCTTGGGATAACGATGTATCCGAAGCTATTTGCAGGGGGATTAAACGGTGTGATAGAGCATTTGGATTATTTGTCTGAGCAGAAGATCACCTATCTTCATCTGATGCCGCTTCTGAAAATGCCGCATCCATATAATGACGGTGGCTATGCGGTAGAGGATTTTAAACAGGTAGATCCTGAAATTGGAACAAACGAAGAGTTGGAAAAGTTGACAAAAGAGCTGAGAAAACGCGGAATCAGTCTGTGTCTGGATGTTGTTATGAATCATACAGCAGATACGCATGAGTGGGCGATGCGAGCCAAAAGAGGCGAACAGGAATATATGGATCGCTATCAGTGTTATGAGACACGCGAGATTCCGGATCAGTTTGAGAAGACGATGCCGCAGGTGTTCCCGGAAACTGCGCCGGGCAACTTTACATGGTGTGAAGAGATGCACAGACATGTGCTCACAACATTTTATCCTTATCAGTGGGATCTGAATTATCACAATCCGAAAGTATTTAATGAAATGATAGGAAATATCCTGTATCTGGCTAATATGGGAGTGGAAGTATTCCGTATTGATGCAGTTCCGTATATTTGGAAGGAGTTGGGAACCAACTGCAGAAATCTTCCGCAAGTTCATAGTATTGTCCGTATGCTGCGTATGATCCTTGAAATGGTTTGCCCAGGTGTGATCTTAAAAGGCGAGGTTGTTATGGAGCCAAAAGAACTTCCGGTTTATTTTGGAACAGAGCAAGAGCCGGAATGCCATATGTTATACGGTGTTTCCAGTATGGTGAATCTGTGGGCAGCACTGGCTACAAGAGACACAAGAATGCTGAAGCATCAGATGGATGTGATTCACAGTCTTCCGAAGAACTGCTATTTTGTCAATTACCTTCGCTGTCATGATGATATCGGCTGGGGCCTGGATGAAGAGCAGGAGAAGAAGCTGGAGATAGATCCGATTCAGCACAAAGAATATTTATATCATTTCTTTGAGGGGACATATCCGTACAGCTTTGCTCGTGGAGAGCTCTATAATTACGATCCGGTGACCAAAGATGCCAGAAGCTGTGGAACAACGGCAAGTCTGTGTGGAATCGAAAAAGGTGGATTTGAAGGAGATCTTGAGCAGGTGAAACAGGGAATCCAGAGAGTGCTGATGATGCATGCGGCATGTATGAGCATGGAAGGTTTTGTGATGCTTTCATCCGGAGATGAGATCGGTCAGGTCAATGATTACAATTATAAGAAAAACCCGGATACTGCTGCGGACAGTCGATATCTGCATCGAAGTCCGTTCCAGTGGGAGAATGCAGAGAAGAGAAAAAAACCAGGTACTGTACAGTATGCGATCTGGAATGGTTTAAAACAGATGGAAGAATTCAGACGTGAGGAAAATTGCTTTGGAGAGACTGCCGGTATCTCTACATGGGATACAGGAAATTCCTCAGTCTTCGCAATCAGAAGGACAGCAGGAAGAGAAGAACTGATCTGTCTGGCTAATTTCTCGGAGTATGGACAGAATGCCTGGCTGAATTGTCTGGAAGGTGAATATGAAGATTTATTTACAGGAGAAAAACTGGAGATGAATTCGGTATGGATGAATCCTTATCAGTACAGATGGTGTGTGAAAAAATAGAAATCTGTTGAGAATAGAAAAAATGTTGTCGCTTTGGCAGCAGAATGGAGAAGGAAATGAAAAAATATGATGTAGTAGCACTTGGAGAATTATTGATTGATTTTACAGAAAACGGAAAGAGCAATCAGGGAAATCCTCTTTTTGAGGCAAACCCAGGAGGAGCACCGTGTAATGTGCTTGCGATGCTGACAAAGTTAGGACATAAGACAGCATTTATCGGAAAAGTAGGTGAAGACTTTTTCGGAGAGCAGTTAAGAGATGCAATTACAGAAGTTGGGATCGACGCATCCGGATTATGCACAGATAAAGAAATCCATACAACACTTGCTATGGTACATACTTATCCGGACGGAGACAGAGATTTTTCATTTTATCGTAATCCGGGAGCAGATATGATGCTGAACAAAGAAGAGATTTGTGAAGAACTTATCAAAGAAACAAAGATCTTCCATTTCGGGACATTGTCTATGACACATGAAGGAGTGCGCGAAGCAACAAAAGAAGCCATTCGTATTGCGGAAGAGTCCGGTGCGATTATTTCTTTTGACCCGAACTTACGTCCTCCACTTTGGAATTCACTGGATGAGGCAAAAGAGCAGGTGTTATACGGTCTCGGACATTGCCAGATTCTTAAAATCTCTGACAATGAGATTCAGTGGCTGACAGGTGAAGAGGATTATACTGCAGGTGTAAACTGGATCAGAGAAAGATATCAGATTCCGCTGATTCTTGTATCTATGGGAAAAGAAGGAAGCCGTGCATACTATAATGGAAGCATTGTAGAGGTAAAACCGTTCCTTCAGAAAAATACAATTGAGACAACAGGAGCCGGAGATACATTCTGCGGTTGTGTATTACATTATATCTGTGAACATGGAATGGAAGACTTAAAGGAAGAAAACCTGAAAGATATGCTGACATTTGCAAATGCGGCAGCTTCTGTGATCACAACAAGAAAAGGTGCACTGCGCGTAATGCCTACAAGAGATGAAATCCAGAATCTGCTGATCGAGCGAGCTGCAGAGTAATATGTGCTGAAAAATAGTTGAGAAGAATAATACTCTGAAAAACGAAACAGAGAGGATACGCAAGTTACAAACGTATTCTCTCTGTTTTGTTCTCACTCATATCTAGTAACTGTTCAGAGCCAACCTCCAAAATGCTACGCATTTCGTCGGTGTGGC
>NZ_JAJCME010000219.1:0-225 GCF_020560115.1 Mediterraneibacter sp. 210702-DFI.5.30 | reverse complement strand
GCTTGTTTGATTGCTAAAACATGGGCTACATCATCTTCAACGGGGCGTGATCCAATTTTAAGTTTGAATACGTTATGACGTTTCAACTCAATCATTTTCTTGGCTTCAGCAATGTCTTTTTCAGTATTACCTGAAGCGAGTACCCATAGAACGGGAACACTGTCACGTAAACGTCCACCCAAAATTTCGCTTAACGGTAGATCTAAACGCTGCGCTTGAATATCA
>NZ_JAJCME010000218.1:0-225 GCF_020560115.1 Mediterraneibacter sp. 210702-DFI.5.30 | reverse complement strand
ACCACGCAGAGTTTTGGCCGACTGCTCACCCAAAACCCAGCGAATGGCCTCGATGATATTTGACTTCCCACTGCCATTGGGGCCAATGATCCCGGTCATTCCCGGACGAAATTCAATTGTTGTTGGTTGGGCAAATGACTTAAAGCCATCCAACGTAAGCGACAATAAGCGCATCGGGATTCCCTGCCTTTTAGTTATTTTTGCGCAGCTGATTCAAAGCTGCCT
>NZ_JAJCME010000217.1:0-225 GCF_020560115.1 Mediterraneibacter sp. 210702-DFI.5.30 | reverse complement strand
AAGACATCCCCGTCATGTCCATAATAGTCAGCCACTTTGATTATCCAGTCCACCCGTTCAGGCTGAATCAAATGTTTGAGCGGCGTTTTTTCGCTAACGGTCTGTCCCTGCCAGACATAGTCACTGACGCCGACAAACTGAAATGGGCACAGCATCCGTTCGCTTAACGCCTCTTGAAGTCGAATCTCATAGGCCAGCTGGTAGTTGAACAAGGCATAGACGTTG
>NZ_JAJCME010000216.1:0-226 GCF_020560115.1 Mediterraneibacter sp. 210702-DFI.5.30 | reverse complement strand
CCCAGATAAACTGAACGTCAGGATTCTGCTCGGCTAATTGGATAAAATCAAAAACGCCCTTGCGCTCTTGAATCTGACCACTGCCCACCACGACAAACCGTTGCTGAGCGATCCCCCATTTAGTTTTCAGCCTTCTTTTTTCAAGTTCGTCAACGGGATGAAACTTGGCATCATCAACAAAGTTAGGAATATAGGTAATCTTGCTCCGTGGAATCCCATAGGCAAC
>NZ_JAJCME010000215.1:0-226 GCF_020560115.1 Mediterraneibacter sp. 210702-DFI.5.30 | reverse complement strand
CTGACGACCGATCTGGTGGATCAATACTACGTTCGGGCACGCGATTATGAAAAGTTCGACATCATGACGCGACTGATTGATGTTCAAGATCCTGACTTAACGATCGTATTTGGCCGGACCAAGCGTCGCGTCGATGAGCTGTCGAAGGGCTTAACGGCACGCGGCTATAACGCGGCTGGTATTCATGGCGATCTGACACAGGATCGGCGGACCAAGATCATGAAAC
>NZ_JAJCME010000214.1:0-227 GCF_020560115.1 Mediterraneibacter sp. 210702-DFI.5.30 | reverse complement strand
CTCAATCAATCGGTGAACCAGGTACTCAGTTAACCATGCGGACATTCCATACCGGTGGGGTTGCCGGAGACGATATTACACAAGGTCTTCCTCGTGTCCAAGAAATCTTCGAAGCACGTAATCCTAAAGGTTTGGCTGTAATTACTGAAGTTACTGGTGAAGTCGTTGAGATCGCTGAAGATGCTGCGACTCGTACGAAAGAAGTTACCGTCAAAGGTGAAACTGAT
>NZ_JAJCME010000213.1:0-227 GCF_020560115.1 Mediterraneibacter sp. 210702-DFI.5.30 | reverse complement strand
AGTTGAGGTTCGCCCGGTTATGGGACAGATTGATGATTTGGTTGGCGAAATCAATCAGCGGATCGAAAAAAATGAGCGGGTCTTGATTACTACTCTGACCAAGAAAATGTCAGAAGACTTAACGGATTATCTAAAAGATCTCGGCTTAAAAGTCAAGTATCTGCATAGTGACATCAAGACCTTGGAAAGAACGCAGATCATTCGTGAACTCCGGTTGGGCAAATTCG
>NZ_JAJCME010000212.1:0-227 GCF_020560115.1 Mediterraneibacter sp. 210702-DFI.5.30 | reverse complement strand
CACCGAACAGGCTCTTGGGCAGAAAGTGCGGCGCCCGCCGTACCGACAACGTGACCGACGCAGCATGGGGCACCAGACGGCTGGCAATCTCGCAGGAGGAGTTGCCGCTGCCGACCACCATCACGTGCTTGCCCGCGTAGTGGCGCGCATTGCCGAAGTGGGCCGCGTGAACGACTTGCCCGGTAAAGCGCTGTGCTCCCGGCCACTGCGGGATCGACGGCACGCAC
>NZ_JAJCME010000211.1:0-227 GCF_020560115.1 Mediterraneibacter sp. 210702-DFI.5.30 | reverse complement strand
CAAACCAAGGGGAACCGCCAACTTTTTCGTAGTGTTCAATGACTTCATCCGGGTAACCAGCGCCCTTCATTGATTTAGCATCTTCAGAGTTTACAGTTCGCGAGGTAACAATAAAAAAAGCAGAACGGTTGGAGTCCACGCCTTGATTAGCCATGGACAAGGCTCCGTTAAAATTGAACACCCATTTATTATATTCGTCTTCAAACGAACCGCCATAAATGCTTTCG
>NZ_JAJCME010000210.1:0-228 GCF_020560115.1 Mediterraneibacter sp. 210702-DFI.5.30 | reverse complement strand
AAAAAGCGTAGCATACCTGCCGGAAGATTAAATCGTGTAGAGCCCGGCATGGCCGAACGGCCGGGTTTTAAAGCGGCGATGCAGCCACAGATACTGCTCCGGCGCGCGCATGATTTCGTGCTCAATCTTGCGGTTCACGTAGGCCGCGGCGGCCTGCTCATCTTCGGCCGGATAGTCACAAAATTCAGGCTCAATAACCAGTTGATAACCGGAGCCCCCGGGCTTACG
>NZ_JAJCME010000021.1:0-20269 GCF_020560115.1 Mediterraneibacter sp. 210702-DFI.5.30 | reverse complement strand
ACCATAGAAGACCTTGCTGTTATTAGCTATTTACAGAAAAAGTTTCACATACTCTATAATGAAATGAGATCTTTACGGAATAACTCAGAATCAAAGAGACTAATCCCTTTAGCACGAACATATTTTATAATGCTATCAATTTCTTTTTGTTGATTTTCAGTCATTTTTTTATAGACATGTTATTTTCAGTCTCTAGTTTTTTTAATATGTTTTTCATACACTCATACCTCCCTTTCTAAAATATAATTTACAAAACATTCTGTTTCTGTCCATGCAATAATAAAATCATTTAAATATTGTAATCCAATCTGTGTTATACGATAGTATTTTCTGGCAGGACCGATTGAAGAAGGTTCATAGTAGGAAGAAATATATCCTTTTTTTTCCAAACGCACAAGTAAGGGGTATATTGTACTTTCTTTTATAGTTGAAAATCCCGCTTCCGTTAAAAATAGAATAATGTTATAACCATAGGTGTTTTGGGTCGATAGTATTTTTAAAATACAACCTTCTAAAAGTCCTTTGTTCATTTGCGTACGATCATACAAAATTATCACCCCCCGACTACTATACAATACATAGTAGATACTTATATTCTAGCATTTGTATGGAATAAGTCAAGAAAAAAGTTGATCTTTATATACGATTTATTTTTTTATATTTGATTTTGTTTGTATCTTGAAAATTTAATACGAACTGGCGAAAGATATGATTTTTGAACCTATAGTTTATTGATATTTTGCAATAGTGATTCATTGGTTTTATGTTGCTTCCTTATTGGAAACATACAAATCTAAGCATCGGTGCCGTCTTTGATACTGATATCATTATTCTTCAGATAATCACGCATCATTTTTCGCATTGCTGCTTTTTGTGGGCTGTCTTTTCTTCTTGCCATAAAAATAACCTCCAAACTGAGTAATTTTATCTTACATCAGTTTGGAGGTTTACACAAACTTTGGGATGCTCCCGCAATAGAAAACTCTCACCAGTCTCTCTCTTCTTATTATTTGTTGTTTTTCTGTCGTCTCAATCACTTATAAAAAGTTGCTTTACACAATGTCTTTGAATGGAGTTCCCTTTGCTAATTCATTTTCAATATAAATTCATTTAAAGTAAGGTGTGTTGATTTAGCAATTATTTTTTTATCGCTCGATGTTTGTTAAACTATGAAATTCTATTTGTTGGGCAAATAGAATTTGACAGTTATTCAAGATAACAGATACCAGTTGCTTTTGTTGATGAGTTTGGAAAAATCGATGGTTTAGTTTTTTAGAATTATCGAAAGCTTTTTTTCTTTTTTCTTTTATAGAATCTAAAGAGGGAAATTTCGTACCATATTCAGAAAATTCCATTTTTAGAAACCGTTGAGCTTCTTCATACTTTTCAATTTTATCTCTATGGAGATTATGGTAGGACGTTTTATTTTCTGCTTTTAACATGGCTGAAAAGTATTTTTTGTTTGCATAATACTGACCGAGATAATGGATTTCTTCACTTAATCGAGTGATTTCTTTGTTCAGTTCCTCTTTTTGCTTCGATAATATTTCTATTTTTGTGGATAAGGTAGTGTAATCCAATTGTAATTGTTTCAAAGAATTAATCTGATTATCTTGTAGGAAGATAAGTGTGTTAGCCATTTGTTGCAAGTTACTGATTTTTACCTTTTGGGCATATCGTGTGTTTTGTTGAGCTTTTATACAATTCTGTAAATCGACTACAAGACGCAGATTTGAAGGGTAAGTAAATATTGCAATCGGATCTGTTTTATATATTGGTTCAATGCGTGTATTTTGATTCTTTTCGATTAAGGAAAGAATCACTTTTTTTGAGTATGCAGTTCCAAGAGCCCGTTCACTGATCGGGTTTTCTCGTTCGGGGTGCAGATAGCTGAAACGCCCTCTTTTATCACGTATATGAATTTTATATTTATCTCGAAGTAGCGTTTTAAATTCTTCAATTGCATCTGAATTATTTGCAATATCAAGGATGGCATCTTTGATATATTGTTTTTGTGTCTGATATTTTGTCTTGGCAGGATTGAGTCCATCCTTTATGATTTGCTGATTAATTTCATCTAGTTTGCGTTGGCCTTTTTGTGTGGCTTTGGATTCGGCATGAGAGATTTTATTTGTAATTGGAGGAAGGAGGTCTACTTGATTTAATCCTTCCCTTTCGCATAATTCCATGAGATCCATTTTTAGATATTGCAGCAATTGATTTGTTTGATGATATTTGTAGCCAGCTTTATGGTCACAATCTCGTTCCATGAAAGGTTGTACAGGGACATCATATTTTCTTAAACTATTCAGTACAATGTGGACATGAATATTCCCACTGTTGTTGTTTCCGTCAGTGTGAGTTGCGACTAAGATTTGATGTCCCGGAAAATTTTTTTTTGCATATTCCAGTCCAAGAGCATGGGCACGTTCTCCGGTGAGTCCATGTTCTGTGACATCTTTTGGATCAAGAGTTGCTGAAGCTGTTGGATGAATTGAATAAGAGATAGTGAGAAATAATGGTGGGACTGCACTATAAAGTGATAGTCTCACCATTATTTTATATTTCATATTGCGCTATGTAAAACATCTATGATAACTGGAAAGCGAGGGAGAACAGATGCAAATGCGTAAAGCATTACAGGAATTAGAACAGCGAGGTGTAGAGGCTGGACGAGAATTCGGTGAAAAAGGATTAGTAAAAAAATTAGTTAAAAAGAAACTTGCCAAAGGAAAGAGCGTTGAAGTGATTGCAGATGAACTGGAGGAAGAGGTGTCGGCAATCCAACGGGTTATTGATGAAATCAAAGCAGAAAAACAAGAATGAAGATTTCTGATTTTGATGACTTAACTGAGAATAAAATAGAGTAAAATAAATGAAAGAGGAACTAATACTCGCGAGTGTGAGTGGCAGTTCCTCTTTTTCGTATTTAAAAACGTCGGTTCTTTGCGGCTTGCTTTCGAAATGCAGAAGGCGTGATACCGGTGTGTTTTTTGAATTGACGAATATAATGTTCAGGGGTATCGTATCCAATTGCTTCGGCAATATTAGCGACCGTCATGGTTGTATTTGTCAAAAAGTCTTGTGAGCGTTCGATTCGAACGGTTCGTACAATTTCTGTGTAAGTCATCCCCATAAGATCTTTAATCAGGCGGGAGGTATATTCGTTAGAATAATGAAAGCGTTTAGCTACTGTGGATAAAGTTACATCACGATAATTATCTTGAATATATTGAATAATAGCATATCGCTGTACATCCATACGATCATTAAAAAGTGGCATTTGTACAGATTCTGAATAATTTCTCACCAATAGATAAAAGACTAACAAAAGAGTATTCGTAATGCAGTGATAAAAATATTCTTGTTTGTTCATGTTTTCCCAGAGCATCCAGATAAAAGACTCACGAAGTGTAGGGTCTATACCTGAATGAAAGAGGATGTAGTCATTTGCACGTTTTGCATAAATATTATTTAGAAAGAAAGACGACAATTTATTTGGTATGTTCAGAAAATTATAAAACATACTGTGAAGCGTACTTCTACGCAGCATGATATTAATAACAATACTGTCATCAAATACGGAGATAGAGTGATCCACACCAGGGGGAACTACACAGAAATCTCCTGTTTTCATAGAAATTGTTTGTTCGGAAATTGTTTGCTTACATGTCCCATCATATATATATACAAGTTCAAAAAAAGTATGTGAATGGACAATGGCGGGACTATAACGATTATGCTTTTGAACCACAATACTATCTTTATCAGTTACATCAAAAAAGAAAGAGTCTAGAAATTCTGGAGGGATTGTTTCTGGAACTTCAGGAATTAATAGATGTCGTTTCGTAATTTCTTTAATATTTTGTCTGGCAATATAAGCATGAATTTGTCCTGACTGTCTTGCTTCATACTGTTCTTTGTAAAATAATTCTTCACTATTCAATTGATAAATACAATGTCTTAATTCAGTAACATCCATTTAGAAAAAATCCTCCACTTTAAAAATTTCTCATCTAAAATATTAAAATAATGCAATTAATACAACTTATTTTAATAAATAGAATCAAATAAGTCAATAAAACTGGGATGAATTGTGAATTTGAAAATAAAATAATCAGAATATAATTGAGACATAAACAGTTTTCAAGTGAACGGAGGGAAAAACATGAGTGGAGCAATTCTTGAGATGAAAAATATTTCCAAGAATTTTGGAAGTGTGATTGCGCTTAAGAATGTTAATCTGGAGGTATATCCGGGAGAAATCAGGGGATTGATTGGCGAAAACGGATCAGGAAAATCAACCATATCTTCAATCGCAGCAGGTATGCAAAAAGCAACAGTTGGAGAAATGTTTTTCAAAGGAAAATCCTGGGAGCCAACCAGTATGATTGATGCCTTGCAACATGGAATCGGAATGGTGGTTCAGGAAAGCGGTACAATTGGTGGAGTAACAGTAGCAGAAAACATTTTTCTGGCAGAGCTTGGACAGTTTAAGAACCGATTGGGTTTGATTAATAAAAGGCAAATGAATGCGAAAGCAACAGAAGCAATGAAAGCAATTGGTGTAGATTATGTGACAGGTAATATGCCAATGGTATCATTGGACTTTCAGACGAGAAAGTTAGTTGAGATTGCAAAGGTAATTATGAAAAATCCAGAAATTCTGGTTATTGATGAGACAAGTACAGCACTTTCACAGGATGGACGGCTTCTTATGTACAAACTAATCAAAAAGCTTCGCGACGATGGAAAAGCAGTGATTTTCATCTCGCATGATCTTGAAGAAATTATGGAAGTATGTGATACACTTACTGTTTTGCGTGATGGGAACCTGATTCGCACTTTTAAGAAAGAGGACTTTGATGCTGATGCTATTCGAACAAGTATGATCGGACGTGAATTGGAAGGCGATTATTATCGAAGTGATTTTATAGAAAGCAGTCAGCAGGAAACCGCGCTTGAAGCGAAGAACCTCTGTTGTGGAGAACAGCTTAAGGATGTCAGTGTTACTTTGAAAAAGGGTGAAATTGTTGGTGTTGGAGGATTGTCATCTTGTGGAATGCATGCATTAGGAAAAGCAATGTTTGGAGCACTTGCATTGGAATCAGGCAATGTACTGACAGGAGAGGGAGAAGTGATTACAACACCGCATATGGCGATTGAGAAAAAAATTGGATATGTATCAAAAGACAGAGATGTAGAATCTCTTTGTTTGTCAGCAAGCATCAAAGATAATATAGCGATTGCCGGAATGGAACAATTTGCAGTAGGAGGACATCTTATTACAAATGCGAATGAGAAAAAATATGTAAGAAAGCAAATACAAGATCTTTCTATTAAATGTTCAGATGAAAATCAGCTGACTGGACAGTTGTCAGGAGGAAATAAGCAAAAGGTTGTATTTGGAAAATGGATTGGCTGTGGAAGTGAGATTCTGATCCTGGATTGTCCTACAAGAGGGGTAGACATAGGGGTAAAACAGGCAATGTATCAGCTCATGATACAACTAAAGAAAGAAGGTCGGGCAATTTTATTGATCAGCGAGGAGTTGCCGGAATTATTAGGAATGAGTGATCGAATTTTAATTATGAAAGATGGACAGATTTCCCATGAATTTATGCGTAGTGAAAATCTGACAGATGCAGATGTAATTGGATATATGATATAAGGAGGTTCATTGTGAGTACAGAAAAAGAAAAGAAAAACGAGATAAATAAACATAAAATCTCACAGATTATTATCACTGTTCTTCCTTTTGTAGCTTTAGCAGTCTTGTTTGTTGTATTTGTGGCTGTGGTAACAATGAAAGGATATCGATTGGATATGTATCTGAAGATTGTTTTTAATGAAGGTGTTGTATTAGCAGTAGTAGCGACCGGGGCAATTTTCATCTATACACTTGGAACGTTTGATATCAGTCTTGGTGCAGCAACATTATTTGCGGCAACGATGGGAGTTGTTACATATAACAAAACAGAAAAGTTTGTTTTGATGATTTTGGTGATTTTTGTAGTGGGAATTGCCTGTTCACTGTTTAACTCTGTATTAGCATCAATATTCCATATACCGGCATTTGTCACTACTGTTGCAATGATGTCTGTATTATCAGCCAGTGCAGCACAGATCATTACAACGAAAGGTGGAGCACTTGGTGGCATCAGTATCCCAAGTGTGGTGGTGAAACCATATGACAATATGGTATTTAAAATCATAATGCTGGTTGTATTTTATGTGATTTGTTTCTTTATATTTAATCTTACAAAAGCAGGAAGAAGACAAAAATTTATAGGAGGCAATCCAATATGTGCAGCGTTAACAGGAATTGAATATAACAAATATACGATTATTGCCTTTGTTATGGCTGGAATTGGTGTAGGACTTGGCGCATTGTTGACGTTAATTTATACGCCATCCGTTACGACAACGACTGCATCAAGCATTGGAATGAATATTTTTATAGCGATTGTATTCGGTGGAATGCCAATATCAGGTGGAGCCCGATCCAGAATTCATGCAGCATTGGTCGGAGGATTTTCATTTATGCTTTTAAACGACATACTGGAACTCGTGATTGATGGAAGTGCGGCGTATGGAATTACACAGTTGATCAGTGCGATATTTTTCCTGGTCGTTGTATATGTGACAAGTATGAATTATAGATCAGCAATGTTACCAAGATAAAAATTTTTAACAAAGAATTTAACGCATTCGCGTTAGAGAAAGACGACACAAAAAGAAACGGGTTTTAGATGTGTAGTCGGTATAAAGAAGATAGGATTCAAGGAGGAAAAGAAGATGAAGCAAAGAACAAAAAAACTTGTAAGTATGTTAATTGTTGGAACTATGGCAGTGTCTATGCTTGCAGGATGTGGGGCAAAAAAGGAGACTGGTTCTGATAAGTCGGAGAAAAAAGAAAGCGCAAAGATAGGAGTCCTGGTTGCAGACGTAAGTGGGGAAGAAGCGCAGGGATTTCGTTCTTATTATGAGAACTATATTGCAGATAATTACGATGTAGAATTTTCTTATACAGATGCGCTTGAGAGTGCAGAAGATGAAAAGGCAGCAATTGAGAAATTCGCATCACAGGGATGTCAGGCGATTATTTCTTTCTCAAGCAGTGATCGTGCACAGCAGATAGAAACTTGCGAAAAATATGGGGTATATTATGCGGTTGCATCAGGAGTGCTTGATGACCAGCAGTATGAGACATATAAAACATATGAACATTTTGTAGGACAAGTAGGACCAAGTAACGAGACTGAATTCGAAGCCGGAAAAGATATGGGAGCTTACTATAAAGAAGCGGGAGTTTCTAAAGTTGCACTTTATGGGGCATTCGTTCCAAATCCAATGCATGTTTATCGAGTTGCAGGAGTTCTTGCAGGCTTGGGTTGTACATATGGCGGAGCAAGTGATATGGATGCAATTGTAGGACAGATTTTCCAGGATCAGACAGTAGATTTGTCAAAAGTTGCCGGAGATGTTGAGGTTGTAGCATATCTTCAGGGATATGGGGATACAACAACGGATGAGTTAAATGCAGCAATTCAGAAAACCCCGGATGCATTTATTTCTGTTGGTATGGCAACTACATTTTTCGCACAGTCTTTAAATGAAGCTGGAATTTCATTCTCAGATATCGATTCTTTTACAGCGACAAATGAAACTGCAATGAAAGAAGGGAAACTGACATATCTTTCAGGAAAATATTCTTCTTCTATCGGACCTGTCTTTGCACTTGTTATGAATGCAATCGATGGTAATGTGATTCGTGATGAGGATGGAAATGCACCGTCTATCAGTCAGAAGTATCTTGTTGCAACAGATGTTGAGACTTTTGACAAATATTATGTATCTGACAATGGTGATTCACCAATTTATGACAAAGAAACGTTGGATAATATCATTGGAGAAAATGTGACTTTTGATGATGTAAAAACATTGGTTGAGTCTAAATAGGAATAAAAGTGGAGGCTGTAAATCATGAGTACCCCTAAGAAAATAGCAGGAACTATGGTGATTCCAGTGCTGACATTTCTTATACTTGAAATGATTTGTATGGCACATGGAAATAATATAATAACAAATATGAAGAGTTTCGATAATTTTGTCGTTTATACAGCGATTGTTATGCTCACAACGATTGCTTTGTCAATCAATCTGAACAGTGGAAGATTCGATTTCTCCCTTGGGTCTATGGCGGCTCTGGCATCCATTATCGGAGCAAAATTAAGCTATGCGGTATTGGGTGGAGACGCAGGAAGTGCAGTGTTGATGCTGTTTGTTACGATCGTAGCCGGAGCTGTATTGGGGTTGGTATCCGGAGGAATTTATGTTTTACTTAGAATTCCTCCAATTATTACATCGCTTGGTGTGACATTGATCTACGAAGGAATTATGTATACGATAACAAATGGAAAGTATGTAATGGCAGAAGTACAGAATCCATCAATGTCAGGGTTCGTAGGGACATGGATCTATGCGGCTGCAATCATTGTGGTCGTATTGATCCTAAGCATTGTGATTTTTGATTACACACGTTTTGGGTATGATTATAAGGCGTTGAAAGATGGGCAAAAAGTAGCTGTTAATACAGGAATTCGCGAAATTCCAAATACACTTATCTGTTACACAATCTGTGGTGCGTTGATGGGAACAGTCGGCTTTTTAAATGCGGCAAGAAATACGACAATTAATGGTGGACAATTGAACTTCAGTTCCATTGCAATCATGTTTACAGCATTTCTTCCAATGTTTATTGGATCCTATATAAGCAGATACAGTAATGAGAAAGTTGGATTTTTGTTAGCAGCGGTGTGTATGTCTCTTCTGAATTCCACATTCGCAGTTTTATCCAATGTGGTGACAGCGTCCATGCAGTCCATTATCAATGCGGTATTACTGGTAGTTTTTCTGATTTATCTGAATAATGAAAAATTATTGGTGAAGATTTTCTTCGGAAGAAGAAACTGAGAAAGTCGTTGAAGCCCTATTGGAACCAACCATTAGGGCTTCATTTATTATATATTAGGAAAGTCCTTTCCTAATATATAATAAACGCTCCGCTAAGGATGCGCACTGCAGCGTGCAAGGTAGATGTCGCAAGCGACCGCTGCAGGCACCAGAATATGCCAAAGCACATTCTTTGTTCTAAACAAATCTAATATAAGGAAATGATAGCAGACATGAAAAATCAAGAATTTTTAAATAAAGCATTAAGGCTCCTTCCTACGTTAAAAGAAACAAAAGTTGAGGTAGCGCAGACAGTTGAAGTATATAAAGAAGACAGTGAAATAAAAATCGAAAAAACGGAAACATATTCGGACAAACAATTGAATAAAGGAAGCAGAATTTATTTAGATTTTGGAAATCATCAGGTGGGATATTTGCACTTGAAATTGGGATATACAGGAAGTCATCCAGACGCTCCGGTATGGATGCGGATTCATTTCGCAGAAAATCCTGTCGAGCTTTTTGAGAATGCGAAAAATTACAGGGGATGGATTTGTTCATCCTGGATTGAAGAAGAGCAGATTCATATTGATACGATACCATCAGAAATAAAACTTCCGAGAAGATATGCATTTCGTTACGTAATGATTGAAATACTTGATCTTAGCAGCAAATTTAATTTGGTTGTTGAAAATGCTTTTTGCATAGCAGTTTCTTCTGTAGATGATGAAGAATTATGTGAATTTCAGGCACAGAGTAAACAGCTTGCCAGACTCGATCAGATTGCATGTCGTACACTTCATAATTGTATGCAGACGGTGTTTGAAGATGGACCGAAAAGGGACCGAAGACTTTGGATGGGAGATTTAAGAATGCAGGCGTTGGCAAATTATGAGACGTATCAAAAAAATGATATGGTGAAAGCATGTCTGTATTTATTTGCAGCTCTTCCTATGCAAGATGGAAAAGTTGGCGCGTGTCTGTTTTTAGAACCTGAGCCGGAAGTTGATGATACACAAATGTTTGATTACTCTTTATTTTTTATCAATACTCTTTGGGATTATTATAAAGCGACAAATGACAGGGAGACACTAGAAGAGCTATGGCCAACGGCATTAAGGCAGATTGAACTTGCAAAAGAGCATCTGGATGAAGAATATCTGGTTCGAGATTCAGATGTTTTGGGATGGTGCTTTGTTGACTGGAATTTAAATCTGAATAAGCAGGCTTCAGCGCAGGGAATTCTGTTATATGCTCTGTCAGCAGCAATTCGAATCACTCAAGTATTGGGAGAGGTTCTGGAAGAAGAAAAATTAGCAGAGTTGTATTGCGAATGTAGAAATGCGGCAAATGTACGGCTGTGGGATAAAGAAAAACAGTGTTATATCAGTGGAAAAGACAGGCAAGTATCGGTTGCATCACAGGTTTGGATGGTACTCGGAGAAGCAGTGGAAGATTCAGCAGCACAGCAGCTTATGGATCGGGTAGAGAATCTGGATAATGCAGAAGGCATGGTCACTCCGTATATGTATCATAATTATATAGATGCTCTGTTGCATGTGGGAGAAAAGAACAAGGCATTACAAAAGCTGGAAATATATTGGGGCGGAATGGTACGTCTGGGAGCGGACACATTCTGGGAGTTATATAATCCAGAAAATGCTGATGAATCTCCGTATGGAGGAACGATTGTGAATAGTTATTGTCATGCGTGGAGCTGTGGACCAGCATATTTTTTGAGAAAATATTTTAAGATGAAAGAGGAATAGAATATGGCGAAAATAAATATGAAAGAAAATCCGTTCTTTTTGGATGAAGAAGCACAGGAGTGGGTACTGGATACATGGAAGAAGATGAGCCTGGAGCAGAAATGTGGGCAGGTATTCTGTCCTATGGGATTAGGAAATGATCCAGAATTATTGAAGCATTTGACACAGGATATTGGTGTGGGAGGATTAATGTATCGTGCGGATACTACGAAAAATATTCAGCAGACGCACAGGATGCTTCAGGAATTTTCGGATATACCACTTCTGTTGGCAGCAAATACAGAAGCAGGCGGAGATGGTCTTGCGCTGGAAGGAACATCATTTGGTAAGCCGATGGCGGTTGCAGCGACAAATAATCCAGAAAATGGATATCGTATGGGACTTACAGCATGCAAAGAAGGAGCTGCGCTTGGATTGAACTGGTCGTTTGCACCAATTGTTGACATTAATTATGACTTCCACAATCCAATTACGAATGTACGTACATTTGGAAGTGATCCAGAGAAAGTGTTGGCATTTGCATCAAGATATCTGGATGCAGCAGATGAGTGTGACGTAGCAGTTGCAATCAAACACTTTCCAGGTGATGGAGTGGATGAAAGAGACCAGCATATATTGACCAGTGTAAACTCATTTTCTACAGAAAAATGGGATGAAACTTTCGGTTATGTGTATAGCAATTTGATTCAGAAAGGCGCAAAGACTGTGATGGTAGGTCATATTGCACAGCCGGCTTATGTAAAAGCAATCAATCCGAATGCAACAAGAAAAGAGATGCTGCGTCCGGCATCTCTATCACCGGAACTTTTAACGGGATTGCTGAGAGGTAAGCTGGGATTTAATGGTTTGATCAGTACAGATGCAACGCCGATGGTAGGATTTACAGCAGCAATGAAAAGATGCGAGGCAATTCCACAGGCAATTGCAGCAGGATGCGATATGATTTTGTTTAATAAGAGTCTGGAAGAAGATTATGGATATTTACTGACGGCAGTAAAAGAAGGAAAAGTCAGCGAGGAACGTTTGGACGAAGCTGTACTTCGGATTCTTGCAACAAAAGCTTCCTTACATTTACATGAGAAGAAGAGAACTAAGACACTGGTTCCAGGAGAAGAGGCAATAAAGATTGTGGGGTGCCAGACACATAAAACATGGGCGAAAGAAGTGGCAGATCAGGCAATTACGTTAGTTCGGGATAATCAGAATCTTCTTCCGATTTCTCCGAAAAAATATAAGAGAGTGTATCTGAATGTAATTCAAAAAGACTCGAATCCGGATAGCCCTTTTGTTCAGAAGTGGAAAGCACAGTTTGAAAAAGAAGGGTTTGAGGTTACGGTAAGAGATCGGCGTACTGCAATTACAGTAGAAGATTTCATAGAGCCAGAAAGAATGACACCGGAAAAAGGAAAATTGATGCATGAGATGTACCGCAGTGTGGAAGAAATGAAACAGGATTATGATTTGTATGTTTACATTTGTAATATGGAAAATGCATCGAATAATACAACTTTGAGACTGAATTGGAATGTTTGTTTTGGCTTGGGAGATGATGCTCCATGGTTTGTATCAGAAATCCCGACAATGATGATTTCAACAGCATATCCGTTTCATTTATTTGATGCACCAATGATAGATACTTATATTAACAGTTACAGTGGAAATCCGGAGTTTATTCAGGTAACGATGGAAAAAATTATGGGGCGTTCAGAATTTTGTGGGGTAAGCCCTGTGGATGCGTTATGCGGAAAGGATTATATCTGATTTGGAGGCGGAAGAAGTGAAGATAAAAGGATTGATTTTTGACCTGGATGGGGTTCTTGTATTTACAGATAAATTTCATTATCAGGCATGGAAAACTATGGCAGACGAACTTGGGGTATATTTTGATGAGACGATTAATCATCGGCTTAGAGGTGTAAGCCGTATGGACTCTCTGGAAATTATTCTGGAACGTTACGAAGGACCAGACTTAAGTTTACGTGAAAAGGAAAAACTGGCTGAAAAGAAAAACGAAATTTACAGGACGTTACTAGAGTCAATGACACCAGACGATGTGACAAAAGAAGTAAGAGATACATTGACAAAACTTCGAGAAAAAGGATATAAATTAGCGATTGGATCATCCAGTAAGAATGCAAAATTTATTCTGGAAAAGGTAGAATTGAAAGATGCTTTTGATGCAATTTCGGACGGAAATAATATTACAAAGTCAAAACCAGATCCGGAGGTATTCTTAAAAGCGGCAGAGTATTTGGGATTACCGCCAAAAGCGTGTATGGTTGTGGAAGATGCGGAAGCAGGAATCGAAGCTGCAAAAAAGGGTGGCATGTACGCAGCTGGAATTGGAGAGGCAGCAAAAAGTATAAATGCCGATGAGTCTTTAAAAACATTTTCGGAGCTGGTGGATATTGTAGACAAATGAAATAGTGAGAATGTGAGAAGAGCATGCTAAAAATAAGGGAGAGACTGCGTTGTTGGTCTCTCCTTATATTTTATAATTTAATTTTCCTCAGATATTCAATCAATATAAAAGAATACTCATACGCAACCATCGTTTCTTCCTGCGTAATATCCAGATCAAACAGTTCTTCCATTTTATTAAGCCGGTAAAAGAAGGTACTTTTATGAATATGTAGTTCATTCGCGGTGCGTACAGCATTCCATCCGTTCATCAGATAAGACCGAAGTGTATTGGCATAATCCGTGTTCTGCTCCTGATCATGGCGGATGATTTTATAGATATCTGGATGAATGGTTGATTTCAAAGTCGTAAAGTCTTTACATAGCGAGAATGTATGTTGCAGAAAATGATTCCGGTAATAGACGATATAATCCTCTGGAATCAAAGTGTGCTCTGAATAAAAAGAGGACAAAAAAGCAGCCTGTTTGTAATAAATGTGATTTTCTGTAATATTCTCATATGGGAAGCTTATATATGCATACAACTGATGAAATTGAAGGAATGCATAGAATTTGGTCAATGTCTTTTCGCTGAATGGCCGGTAGGAATCGCACGGCAAAAAGACGGTCAGTTTTCCGTAAAAGAACACTGCCATACTGTTTGGCAGGATTGTTAAACTCCGTCCCTATTTGGTCCTATCTGGTTTTATTGTGATATTCCAATGGGGTCATCCCAAAACACTTCTTAAACGCTTGTCTGAAATTACCGATATCTGAATACCCTAATTCCTCGGAAATAACCGCGATGGAAATATCTGGATTAGTAAGCAGGCGGGTAGTCTGGTTCATACGTAATTGCTGGATATTTTCGCTGAAACTCATACCGGTGCTGGATTTGATAATCCTTTGTAATTGTCGTTCGCTGTAATTGAAGAAAGAGGACAATTCTTTCAAAGTAACTGTAGCGAAATGCTCCTGTATATATTTCAAGATGAATATCAGGTTTTCATTCTGGTCATCTTCAGCTAGTGACGGAACGATAACATTTGCACCATGATTGCGAAGCAGTGTAATGAAAAATGCATCGATAATGGAATTGAGCATCCGGTTTTTGTATTGACGGTTTCCAATAAATTCTTCATAGTGGCCATTGATTTTATTGAAGTAATGTGTTCCTCCACCATCAACTTTTAATTTGTGAATCGTGCCGCCAAATAGATCATAAACGAGTGTTGCAGTTATTGCACATTGTCCATATGTAGGGTCATTATCATAATCATAATCTTTTTGACAACTTGGGTAAGCCGTTTCTTTACACCAAACATTTAATAAAACATTAAATAGCTGATCAATTGTGCTTATGGTGGGATTATTTCCATCCTGCCTTTGGATATCTAATGTATGTTCTCTTCCATAGTATGAAATAAACTAGAATTTTTTATAAATCTAGTCTGAACGGGCATGCCATTCGTTCGTTAGCAGGGCTAACTCTTAAATATAGATTTCAGCTAATTGATGTTTGCAGGATTCAAATCGGATGAGTGAATTTACTTTACTTTTCTCTATTTTACATCCCTTTTCTTTGGTTAATAAGACCACTTTCCCAAATGTTAGCAGGACTGTAAATTTTTCTTGTTAGCAAAGGACTGCTTTTTATTAGCTGTCAGCTAACATTTTTATGGATTTGTTAGCAGAAACAGCTGATTTTCAAAGCAATTAATTTTTCGAAAAAAAGAAAAAAGCGGATAACGATTTTGCTAATCAGCTAATCATTTCCGCCTCTTATCAAGCGTTCCCTGTAGGAATCGAACCTACAATAAAGTCTTAGGAGTTATACAGGGAGCTGTCAATATTTGATAGTTTCTGTATGAAAAAGCCCGATTTTTCTTATGAAAAATGGCTTTCCAATTTTTATCCAGTCAATTTCTGTAATCTGCTATAAACCTTAGATAAATGCAACTTGTTAGCAACTTTTTAGCTACAGCTAATATTGGGGAAAGTATGTAATGATACTAACTACATCAATCCTATGACTACCATTCCCTTAGATGCGGAAATGATATCTATATTTAATTGACTAGATTTATATTTATAATATACAACGTGAGCGTGTATTTGTCTATGGGAATTTCGACTACTTTTTATCTTTTCAATTATGCCGGAGTAAACAAATTAATTCGATTACTGGAAGAGGCACTGTTTATCACAGAGTTAAAATAGGAGATGAAGACACTATAACTGTTTATCGAACTTCAAAAGGTAAAATTTATAAAAACAGGTGAATAATAATACAGATTTTTTCATACAAAAAACTGACCTAATCTCGAAAAAAATATCGAGAGGGTCAGTTATATAAAGATTTCACACATCATCATAAAATCAAAAATATTTAATCTTTTAATCTGCTTAACAGCATTTGATAATGCCTCTGTCCAATATGGCGTCCGGCGTGCTGCAGACCGGCAATACATTCTCTGACTTCGTCAGAAGACAGTTCATCTTCTTCATAAGCAGCCATAAGAATTCCTATTGTTCCCATGATTCTAAGCCCCATCTGAGCTGATATGTTTCTTCCCTTTGCTTCATCCATCAATAACAGGTCTGCTTTTAATTCATCTGTCAGAACAATTGCTTCACTCTCACCCTGATCAAGACCTGTTGCTCTTTTTAATATGTTGGTTGATTCAGGATTGTTTACAGGTTTAACCACAATAAACTTCTTCTCTCTAATCTGATCAGCTTCTAGCCGAAATCGTTCATCATCCGTTAGCTCATCAAATACTGCCTGTGGAATCAAAACATCTCCAAACAGTTTTTTCAGCAAATCTAAACGATTAATTTTAAGAAGTGATATTAGCGGTGTTGTATCAGAGACAACAATCATACCGCAGCCTCCTTCTTTTTAAGTTCTCTAAAAGTGTTCAGTTCATCATCTAAATCATCCATTGTCATATCAAAATAGGAATATCCTAATTTATCATACAGATTAATTAATTCTGACTTTCTGATTCCCAGAATTTCAGCTGCACGGCCATGAGATATTGTCTGATTTAGGATATATGGATACAATAACAATGCATTTCGAGTAAGTTCTGCATCTGGATTCATAGTTATCAAATATTTCGACATTCCTACTGGAACATCAATAGTTACAGATTCTTTTGTTACCATAATATCACATCCTTCTGTTGAAAAAACCTGTTCTTCTTTTCTATATTATATCCATTATTCATATTTTCTACAACTGATTTTTAAATTATATACGCTACTGCATAGAAGTGAGAATGAAAGATTAACATTTATTCAGGCAGATTATCTTAACTTATAATTCGGACCACTTCCAGATGACTCATTTTTGGATGAGTTAGAAATGGGGATGGAGTGATGAATAAGATTTGTTCTATTATTTCAAATTTTACTAAAATAGCCGATGCAATTTCAAACTTTTACAAAAGTTAAAATACATCGGCTGAATTCTTGATAAACATATGTTGATTTCTACTTAAAACTGCCCCTTATATTATAGCGAGAAGCAGATACTATATAAACTAGTTCAAGTCTTCTTCTGCTTCAGCTGTTACAACTACTTTATAATCCATATTTTCCTCTCATATCTGAAATCACATCATCTGCATTTTGGTAATTTCCCTTTTTTGAAGATTCTCTGGATTGTTCCAGTCTTTGAAGCATCTCTTCTTCTGTCATAGATGCATAAGGACTATGCACAGTTCGTTTTATTTCAAATGGAAATCCATTGTATGCAACCGCCTGTGTTAAAAATATCCTTATTGCTGATGGTGTGTCAGTTCCAAGAGCTTTAAAAAGTTGATCTGATTTATTTTTTAAGTCATCGTCTACTCTGATTTGAATTATACTTGTCATTTTAAGTGTCTCCTTTTTTTTCTACATTATATGGTATTTCATCACTTCATTGTTTTAGCCAGTGAATTAAGCAACGCCCGCATTTCCGGATTCGCCAGAGCTTTCATCAATAATTCCATATCGACTTCTTCAGAAACCATATTTGGATCAAGATTATTTTTCTTGTAAAATGCATCTTCAAATAATTCAGCGTTCTTTTTTCTGTCTTCATCAATAATATGGGAATACACATCTGTAACCATATCTGTCTGGGAATGGCCAGAATCGCCCTGCACAGCTTTTATATCACCTTTATTGAGTTTTAATTTATAGGTGACACTGCTATGACGCAAACTGTGAAATACAACTTTGGGGAGATGATGTTCTTCAATTAGTTTATTGAAGGATACTCGAATTGTTCCGGATTCTAATGGAGAGCCAAATTCACTTGTCATCACTAAGTTGTAATCATTATATTCCTCTCCAAGGATTGCTTTTGTATTAAGTTGTTTCCGTTTCCATTTTTGCAGCATTTCGGCAACACTTCTTGGTAGAAAAACTTTACGTACACTACTTTCTGTTTTCGGTATTTTCAGAACAAGAAGAGTAGTATTCTTTGTATGACTTGAAGGAAAAACATACAGAATGTCTTTTGCATCCAAGGTATCCAAAGAACTTTTCTTGATTCGTTGTACTTCTTTATTTACAAATATATAGGATCTGTTTTCTTCGATTGCTTCGGTGGAAATATCTACACAATCCCAGGTTAAACCAAGCAGTTCCCTCATACGTAAAGTACAGGAAAAGGCCAAATTAATAGCAAGCTTCAACCGTTCATCTTCACATACATCTATTGCATAGAAAATGGTTTCTGCATTCCATATTTCACGGTGCTGAGTTTTGTGTTTTGGTACAGAAGCAAGCGTACAAGGATTTTTTTCTATTAATTCCCATTTCATTGCTTGTTTGAAACAGCTTCGGAGTATTTTGTGAATGTCTTTTATTGTACTTGGCGATACATATTCATGCTTTTTCTTTCCAGTTGCCGAATTTATGACAGATGGGGTTATTAGAAGTTTTTTATAATACTGTTCAATAAATCTTGTATTAATATCTTCAAGTTTTACATTACCAATAATTGGAAGTATATAATTGTTGATTACACCCATATTTCCCTCATAAGTTGAGTAGGTCCAGTTTTCTTTTCCATATAAGGAATATATTCACCAATCAGTTCTTCGACAGTCTTGCAGTTACGGACAACAAAGTTTCCAAGATTCTGTTTGAATTCAATTTCCTTTTTACGTCTCAATGCTTCAGCACGGGTTGGATAAGTTTCCCATTTCTGTTTCCTGTTTCCATTTCCATCGATATAGGAGTAAATTACACTGTATTTATCATTTCTCTTTCTTATAGACGCCATATTATTTAGTCCTTCCTTCCATTTCTCGGATTTTTAACCATTCTTCAAATTCCTTGCGATCAATACGGACTCGACTTCCTATCTTGATAAATGAAAACTTTTTTTCTGACATCCATTTTGATATCATGCCACGGCTGATCTTAGCTAATAGAGCAGCTTCATCCATCGTTAAATACTTCAAGTTTCCATTCACCGCACGATTATTAGAAGTTAATAATTTTGAAGTACGATAATTAGAAAGCGTCGGATTCTTTTCTTGTTTTACTTCTTTATATTCGGTAATTGGACTCAATTGATATGTGCTCTGAGCTTTCAAGAATCTTTGGAAACTATCTTTGGTTATTCGTTTTTTATCTCCAATTACTACAATTTCGAAATAGGAACAATATTGCTTATTTCTTAGCAAGGAATAGACATTGTTTCTTTTTATTCCAAGTAATCTTGCCATCTCAGGCATTGTTATGGATTCCGCTTCAATTTTGGCATCTTTTTCTTTATCTTGCTGGGTTCTGTAATGAGATTGTCCTTCATACCAGCTCCAAAAGGATTTCTTAGGAATTCGTTTCCAGTAATCTACGATAATAACTTCAAAAATATCCTTTTTCATTAAATCATATACGCAGCTTTCACAAATGCCCAATAGCTTTGAAATGTCTTTAACAGAATATGTTTTATTCTTCAGCTCTAGTCCGGGTTCTTCTCCCGTGACTTTATGATATTTTATCTGGTTGGCATACCACTTTTCAAAACTATCAATATTAATCCGTATTTTTCCGTAATATTCTTCATGCAGAAATAAATCTTTATGTAACAGCCAATAGCGGTCTGTCTTCTTAAGCCCTAATAAGTTTCCCATTTCGGAAACTGTCATCCATTTTTTCTTTACGGCAGGCTTCTTTTTGTATGGGCTGCTACGGTTAATATCATTAATCAGAGCCTGAACAAGTTCTTCTTGATCATTTACATTCATTTTCGTCACCTCATCAGTAATATACCTGTCTTAAGTAAAAATGGGTAGGATGTCAAAAACTATCCGTTTCAGATTGTCCATCCAACCATAGATCAAAACTCTTTTTGGAAATGCGATATCGACTTCCTTCTAACTGGATCCAATGAAATTCCTTTCTTTTGAGTAATGCATAAACGGCTGGACGACTGATTCCTAATATTTCTTGGATTTCCTTTACTGTGTAACATCTTTTCTGACTCATATGATTTACCTCACTTTCTGATTTGTTATTGTCTACATAGGTAGAAACGTTTTAGGAGGCTTATACAACCATTTGACTCAACTTTTTTATTTTTATTAGAAAATTACTGCTTTTAACTACAAATAGCTGCTTCCCCAAAAAGGAATGCAGCTATTTAGTAGTAATCTTTGATAATAATTTAAGTTAAAAGAAGTTATGAATAGAAGAGTAAGGAAGGATCGCATCAGCTTTTTTACATGCTTTGGTATAGGCTTCTACAACAGTTCTTTTTCGTTTTTTTATTTTGCTAGGAAATTGCTCTGTATCTCCATCGGCATATGGTATGCGTAACCACGCTTTGTGAGGCTATACAATTTAAAGCTCATAAGTTCAGGACTAGCATACAATGAACTGCAAAGCCCAAAGTAATCTAAGTCTTCATTCTGTACCATCTTAGCAATATCTTCATCATCTATCAGCAGATCAGCAGCGAACAGATTTGCCTGATATTCTGTATTATCCATCATATTGTAAAGAGTATCGTCTTTCATCGGAGCCATTTTCAGTTGAGAACGATGCAGAATGATGTGTCCTAATTCATGAGCGGCAACAATTTTCTTTTCTTCTTCTGAAAGGAAACTGCTAATCATGACATAAATCGTTTTGCAACT
>NZ_JAJCME010000209.1:0-228 GCF_020560115.1 Mediterraneibacter sp. 210702-DFI.5.30 | reverse complement strand
CACCAGTTGGCCGTTACAAGACCAACAAGAAACTGATGATGAAGTACCGGCTGCTGGGTCAAACGCTGGCCGAAACGCTGGCTGATCCGGAAACTGGCGAAATCCTGGCTAACAAGGGTGATGTAGTTACCAAAGAAGTATTGAAGACTTTGGAACCGGCCCTGGACAACGATGACTTCAAGATGCTTACCTACACGCCATCTGATGAAGCTGTTGTTACGGCACCGG
>NZ_JAJCME010000208.1:0-228 GCF_020560115.1 Mediterraneibacter sp. 210702-DFI.5.30 | reverse complement strand
AATCTGTTGATTATGATTCAGCAAATCAAGTACGGTAATACCGCGCTCATTTAGATCTTCATTATTGAGCAGCACGCGAATCGTATTTTCGTTAATGCGTTTCATTTCCATATGCATCGCGCCCCCTTTGATTCGCTAATTTTTCATACGGTCGCTCCGGCTTCGATTTAAGTTTAAAAAGCCGAACGATATTAAACGTCTAGTTTTCATTATAGCATTCTTTTTCCG
>NZ_JAJCME010000207.1:0-229 GCF_020560115.1 Mediterraneibacter sp. 210702-DFI.5.30 | reverse complement strand
CACCCAATGACGTTTTTCCACGTAATCTTCTATCCTTTGATTTGGCTGTTTGACTGGACAGCTAAGATCATTACCAAGCTGCTTGGTTTCTCAGTCAACCCAGACGAAGATATCTATACCCAAAACGAAATCGTCACCTTATCACAGGAATCCGAACGTGCTGGTGAGATGGATAAAGAAGACGTCGTATTTATGGAACGCGCCTTTCGAATGAACGACAAGGTTGCTG
>NZ_JAJCME010000206.1:0-229 GCF_020560115.1 Mediterraneibacter sp. 210702-DFI.5.30 | reverse complement strand
CTTCAACCGCCACCTTGGCCGGGCCTTCAAACAGGCCCGCCGCCAGCCCGGCCTCCAGATCGAAAATCGCATCGCCAATGGCAACCCCGCTGCGCGGTGCCGACCCGCCAATGCTGAAAATGCCCAGCGGCAAGTTCTGCAACGGGAAATCGCGGTGGCCGTTGGCAGAGCTGATCCAGCTTCGGGCAAGAGTGGTCTGGGTCATGGGTTATCTCCGATTCGGGGTGAA
>NZ_JAJCME010000205.1:0-229 GCF_020560115.1 Mediterraneibacter sp. 210702-DFI.5.30 | reverse complement strand
GCAGCAGCTGCGACAATACAACCTATACATCCCGCACCAGCTGTAAGGAAACATCCCAATGAACAAAGAGTAGTTACAGCACTAATAACCCAGCTTTCTACCCCTTTTGATTTCAAACAACTACCCATGCATGATCCCCAGCTAGCTACACTTCTTTTGTTTCGACTGTTTTCTTTTCCGGCATTAAGTTTTGTAGCTATACCATCAGAAAAAGACTCTCCAGAAATAA
>NZ_JAJCME010000204.1:0-229 GCF_020560115.1 Mediterraneibacter sp. 210702-DFI.5.30 | reverse complement strand
CAGTCCCCAACGTGCAAAGACGCCGGCTGCAATCGGAATGCCGATCAAGTTGTAGATCAGCGCCCAAAACAGATTCAGCTTGATGCGCGCAAAAGTTTTTTTAGCAATCGTCAGCGCCTTGACGACATCCTTGAGACTGTTTTTAACCAAGACGATGCCACCCGTTTCAATTGCGACATCGGTTCCCGATCCCATAGCAATCCCAACGTCTGCGACTGCCAGGGCCGGC
>NZ_JAJCME010000203.1:0-229 GCF_020560115.1 Mediterraneibacter sp. 210702-DFI.5.30 | reverse complement strand
CTCGCGAGTTTACAGGTCAAGCGCCGGAAATAAATATCCCGTCTGCCTCGATCCACCACTCAGCGGATCGCATCAAACGCCCTTGACAAGAGTTCTCGTCATCGGCATGATTCGCGGCCTATTTTGTTTGTTATTTCCCAAAAGTCTTTCGAGGAGCTCGACGGTGGCCAACACACCTTCCGCCAAAAAACGTGCAAAACAGGCTGAGAAGCGTCGCAGCCACAACGCC
>NZ_JAJCME010000202.1:0-229 GCF_020560115.1 Mediterraneibacter sp. 210702-DFI.5.30 | reverse complement strand
AATGACTTATTTGCCGCTTAAGCAATCAAATTCGACCATCAAAAAACCATGACGCTCAGGAGACGTCATGGTTTTATTGTTTAGTTCATAAATCCAATATGCGTTTCAGTATTTTGATCAGCAACTTTTTTCATAAAGGCAGGCAGGGCATGACTGATTTGGTGAGGCAAAACGATGTATTGATTTTCCGCGATCTGATCAGCCACGGCACTGTGCGCGTAAACGGCAG
>NZ_JAJCME010000201.1:0-229 GCF_020560115.1 Mediterraneibacter sp. 210702-DFI.5.30 | reverse complement strand
ACGTCGTCAATAGCCCAAATCGAGAATTTATTTTGCTCGACGGCCTCCAGAACATCTTTATGCAGCGACAGGTGGCGTACGTTCGCCAACGGAATAATTACGCCCTGAGCTCCATTGAACTCACGCTGCTGGCAAATGCGGAAGAACCCTTCGATTTTTTCGTTCAGTCCGCCAACAGGTTGAACGCGGCCAAACTGATCGACCGAGCCGGTTATCGCGATGTGCTGAT
>NZ_JAJCME010000200.1:0-229 GCF_020560115.1 Mediterraneibacter sp. 210702-DFI.5.30 | reverse complement strand
CCAGACCAGGTTCCAGGAAGTTCTTGAGCATTTCGTTCATCCGCGTATGAGGCTCGATAAAGTCAGGGTGCTCCTTGTAGTAGTTCATCAGCCAGTCCGCGTATTTGCTCATCTTAAAGAAATAGGACTCTTCTTTGACCAGTTCCACTTCATGACCAGATGGCGCCTTGCCACCGATTACGTTGCCGTTTTCGTCACGGTAGACCTCAGCCAGCTGACTTTCCGTAAA
>NZ_JAJCME010000020.1:0-25048 GCF_020560115.1 Mediterraneibacter sp. 210702-DFI.5.30 | reverse complement strand
AGAGCACACGGTTCATACCCGTGGTGTCGCTGGTTCAAATCCAGTTCCCGCTACTATAACGAAGACTGCGTGCTTAAGAAATTAGTACGCAGTTTTTTTACGCAAATTTACTGGTTACTGCTTATATCAAGCAAAGAAATAATAGTATTAAGGAGCAACTTGTGGTAATATAACAGATAATGATATAGAAAAAAGTTGTTGTCTTTCGTTTATATTTTAAAACGTGGCCAACAGCAGAAATACGGAGGAAACAAGATGAATAAGAAAAGCGGATGTGCGCTCAGAATAGTACTTGGAGGTTATCTTACCTACCTGGGTATCAGAATCTTAAGTGAGATGATCCAGCAGCGTCCTAGCAATATGGCACTTATGTCAGTACTGGCAGTTGTATTTATCCTGGTTGGAGTTGCTTATGCAGGGAATGCCATCTGCAAAACGTTTGAAATTGATATCAAAAAGCAGATTGCGAAGATGATAGCAAAGAGAAAAGCGGAGCAGAAACGAAAAGCAGAAGAAGCGGCAGCGGCGAAGGAAATGTCACAGGTAACAGAGAGCACAACGACAGAAGCATCAGAAGACGAAAAAGTATCAGACGATACAATGCCGACAATGCTTTCAGAAGAAGACAGGAAGAAGCTGGAAGACGCAGTGTCTAAGGCGGATTCCGAGGAAAAAACAATGCAAGACAGCAAGGCTGAAGTTATAGAAAAAACAGCAGATTCAGATTCAACAGAAAACGAAGCAGCGGAAAAAACAGTATCAGAAGAAAAAGCAGAATCATTAGAAAAACCGGTGACTACAACAGAATCAGAGGAAACACCGGACGAAGAAATAAAAGCTGAAGGAACACCAGTTGAAGAAACTCCAGCTCAGGAAGAAGAACTGACAGACACAAGAGTGGTAGATATTTTTGCAGAACTGAATGAAGAACCTGTTTCAGAAGATGCTGAAAATGATTTTGAGGAGAAATAATTATGCGTGTAGGTATGGGATATGATGTTCATAAGTTAGTTGAAGGAAGAAAACTGATCCTGGGTGGAGTTGAGATTCCTTACGAGAAAGGTCTCTTGGGACATTCAGATGCGGATGTTATGCTGCATGCCGTAATGGATGCACTGCTTGGAGCAGCAGCACTTGGAGACATTGGTCTTCATTTTCCGGATACAGATCCGAAATATAAGGGTGCATCCAGTATAAAACTGCTTGAGCACGTAGGCGGACTTTTGGGAGAAAATGGTTATGTGATCGAGAATATTGATGCAACGATCATTGCGCAGCGTCCAAAGATGCGTCCGCATATTGATCAGATGCGGGAAAACATGGCGAAAGCGCTTAAAATTGACGTTGATCAGATCAATGTAAAGGCTACAACAGAAGAGGGCCTTGGCTTTACCGGAAGCGGCGAAGGCATCTCATCCCAGGCAATCTGTGCGATTGAAAAATTTACGAATTACAGTAGCGTGGATGTGATGGAGAAGCCTGCAGGATGTGGTGGATGCTGTGCGGGAAAATAAGATGAAGATTCGAAAGCTGGACCAATCAGAGCATGGGAAAACCAGGAGCTTGTGGGAACAGGTATTTTCAGAAGACAGTCAGGAATTTGTTGATTATTACTATTATATCAAGACAAAAGACAATACGATTTATGTAATAGAGGAAGACGATGAGATACGTGCGATGCTGCAGTTGAACCCTTATCAGGTAAAGTTACAGGAAAGAGTTGTTCCATCGGATTATATCGTGGGAGTTGCCACGCAGGCAGAATATAGAGGCAGAGGATATATGAGAAATCTTCTGATTCATGCATTACAGGATCAGTATTCACAGAAGATGCCATTTACCTTCCTGATGCCGGCGGCAGAAGCAATCTATTATCCTTATGATTTCCGATTTGTTTATGAACAGAAACAAATCGAGCTTGATGAAGCATTTTTTTCTGCAAGAAAAGAATATAAAAATGATGAATATAGAAATATATCACAAGAGCGGATTGTAGACCGTGATGCAAGATTTATGGATGCAGGGAAGATGGCGGTATTTGTTGAAGAGAATTTTTCGGATTGCTGGAATGTTGTTGCTTTAAGAAATGCACAATATTATCAGACACAGATTCTCGAACAACAGAGCGAGTTTGGCGGGATGCGGCTTGTCTTTGAAGAAGAGAAGCTGGTTTGTATCTATGCATATGCGAAAGAAGAGGGACTCGAGATCAGGGAACCACTTTATCTGGAAGGGAAAGAAGATCTCTTCTGGGCGTCGGTGGATGGTCTTAGAGAACCGGAAGAAAAGGTTTCGGTTTATGGGCTTAAGGAAGCACCTGACTGGCCAGATGATGAAACGTCTGCATATAAAGAAAAACCGCTTATTATGATCAGGATCGTTCATTTACAGGAACTATTTTCTGAAATGAAAATCCCGTCAGAATGTGAGATCCATTGCTCTTTTGCGGTGATCGATCCGATTCTTCATAAGAACAGCAGGATCTGGAAACTCAGTAGCTCAAAAGGAGAAGAAAGCCTGAGCGTGTCTGAAACGGAAGATTCACAGGGAGTACTTTCCATTGCAGCATTGACGGAAATATTGTTTGGATACAAAACTCCTGAAGAAATACGTGCAGAGGAAAGCGTAATTCTTACAGAAGAACTAGAGGAAGAACTGAGGAAACTTCAGAACTTCTGTCCAATATTTTTGAATGAGATTGTCTGAATAAAATGTTAAAATGCAGTTGATCGGCAGAGATAATAGTTGACAAAAAATGATTTTTTGCATAAGATAATAGAGATGTTGAAAACAATAAATATTGGTAATAGAATTGAGAAAGACAAAGAACGGGAAGAGTAACAGAGATTTGGACTCATAGAGAGAAGGTGTCACCGGCTGAAAGCACCTTTGAGAGAAGAAACTGTGAAGTGCCCCCGGGAGTCGATCCTGTGAATGGAGTAGCAGGGTACGTCAGGCACACGTTACGTGCGTGAAAGTGAAAGAAGTTATACTTCTTTTATTAGAGTGGAACCGCGGATAGAACTTCGTCTCTAGATTGAGACGAAGTTTTTTGATATACAAAACAATCCGTTTAGGGTGTTAAGTGCATTCTTGAATCAGAAAGGAATGATAAATATGGGAATGATATCTTATGTTAAACAGGAGATAGAGGTGATCCGAGAGCGAGATCCTGCGATCAAATCAAACATGGAAGTATTTTTGTATCCAAGCTTTAAAGTAATCTTAAGCTACAGAGTGGCGCATAAGCTTTACCTGAAAAAGCACTATTTCTGGGCACGCTGGATTTCTCAGAGAGCAGCGCGTAAGACAGGGATTGAGATCCATCCGGGTGCAACAATTGGAAAGGGACTTTTTATCGATCATGGAACAGGTGTGATCATCGGAGAAACTACGATCATCGGAGATAATGTAACACTGTATCAGGGGGTTACGCTTGGCGGTACCGGAAAAGAACAGGGAAAACGTCATCCAACGTTGAAAGATAATGTTATGGTGAGCGCCGGCGCAAAGATCCTGGGTTCTTTTACAATCGGGGAAAATTCTAAGATCGGAGCTGGTTCTGTAGTACTTGAAGAGGTTCCACCGAACTGTACAGTTGTCGGTGTGCCGGGACGAATCGTCCGCATGGACAACAAGAAGGTCCCAAGAAGTGATATGGATCAGGTACATTTACCGGACCCGGTACTTACAGATATTCGAGAACTGCAGGAAGAGAATATAAAACTTCACAAACGTTTGGAATCTATGATAAAATATATGCGATGTGTGGAGAAAGAAAATAAGGAGAGTAAGAACGATGAAGATTTATAATACAATGTCAAAAAGAAAAGAAGAGTTTGTTCCTCTAGAGGAAGGAAAAGTAAAGATGTATGTATGCGGTCCGACTGTATATAATTACATCCATATTGGAAATGCAAGACCAATGATCGTGTTTGATACTGTCCGCAGATATTTTGAATACAAGAATTATGATGTGAATTATGTATCTAACTTTACGGATGTCGATGACAAGATCATCAAGAAAGCAAACGAAGAAGGCGTTACAGCAGAAGAAATCTCACAGCGTTACATTGCAGAGTGCAAGAAAGATATGGACGGTATGAATATTGAGCCGGCAACAAAGAATCCGCTTGCAACAGAAGAGATTGACGGTATGATCAGCATGATTGAGACACTGATTGAGAAAGGCTACGCATACGAGAAGAACGGAACGGTATATTACCGTACAAGAAAGTTCAAAGATTATGGTAAATTATCCCATAAGAACCTTGATGATCTTCAGTCAGGCGGACGTACCCTTCTTGTAAGCGGTGAGGATGAGAAAGAAGATTCTCTGGATTTTGTTCTCTGGAAACCGAAAAAAGAAGGCGAGCCTGCATGGGTTTCTCCATGGGGTGAGGGACGTCCGGGATGGCACATTGAGTGCTCAGAGATGTCCAAGAAATATCTTGGTGAGCAGATCGATATTCATGCAGGTGGGGAAGACCTGATCTTTCCACATCATGAAAATGAAATTGCGCAGAGTGAAGCAGCGAACGGAAAAGAATTCTCCAGATACTGGATGCATAACGGGTTCCTGAACATTGATAACCGTAAGATGTCCAAGTCTCTTGGAAATTTCTTCACAGTTCGCGAGATCAGTGAGAAGTATGACCTTCAGGTACTTCGTTTCTTCATGTTAAGCGCACATTACAGAAGTCCACTGAACTTCAGCGCTGAATTGATGGAAGCAGCAAAGAGCGGACTTGAGAGAATCATTACAGCAGCTGATCGTCTGAAATTCCTTATGGGAAGCGCGAAGACAGAAGATATGGCAGAGACAGAAGCAGAGAAGTTTGCAAAGTCAGCAGAATATGTTGGAAACTTTGAGAGCGCTATGGATGATGACTTCAATACAGCAGATGCGATCGCTGCAGTATTTGATCTTGTAAAATTCATTAATACGATGACAGACGAAGACAGTTCCAAAGAGTATCTTGAGAATCTGTTTGACCGTCTGGTAAGACTGACAGAAGTACTTGGAATTATTGTTGATAAAGAAGATGAGATTCTTGATTCTGACATTGAAGCATTGATCGCTGAGCGTCAGGCAGCAAGAAAAGAGAAAAACTTTGCAAGAGCAGATGAAATTAGAGATGAGCTTCTTGCGAAAGGTATCGTTCTGAAAGATACAAGAGAAGGAGTACAATGGAAAAGAGCATAACAGCAGGTTTAGAAGAGTATATCCGGACAATTCCCGGTATGAAAGAGATTGATGCAAAGCAGTGTTCCCCACTGGTTCTTGCTTATGTGGGAGACTGTGTTTATGATCTGATCATTAAGACGATGGTGGTCGGCCGTGGAAACAGGCCGGTCCACCGTCTCCATGAAGAGACAAGCCAGTATGTACAGGCATCAGCACAGTCCTTTATGATGCGTTCCATGCAGGAGCATCTGAATGAGGAAGAACATGGAGTTTACCGGAGAGGAAGAAATGCACGATCTGTGTCTCCGGCAAAGAATCAGTCAATTACAGATTACAGAAGAGCGACAGGTTTTGAGGCATTGATCGGACATTTATATCTGACAGGTCAGTATGAACGACTGACAGAGCTTGTAAGTATCGGACTTGAAAGCATTGAAAAAGAGATAAAGGAAAAAGGAGCAGAACATGCAGGAAAATAGAGAACAGGGAACAGAGACATTTGTAATTGAAGGAAGAAATGCCGTACTGGAAGCATTTCGTTCCGGACGTACGATTGACAAGATTTATGTTCTTGACGGATGCCAGGACGGACCGGTAAGAACAATCGTACGTGAAGCGAAAAAACACGGATCTCTGATCAATTTTGTGACAAAAGAAAGACTTTCCCAGCTCTCAGAGACAGGGAAACATCAGGGCGTGATCGCGCATGCGGCAGCATATGAATATTCTACGATCGACGATATGCTTAAGCTGGCAGAAGAGAGAGGCGAAGCTCCGTTTCTGATTCTTTTAGACAATATTGAAGATCCGCACAATCTTGGCGCGATCATTCGTACAGCGAACCTTGCAGGTGCACACGGAGTCATTATTCCAAAGAGAAGAGCAGTTGGTCTGACAGCGACAGTTGCGAAGACATCTGCCGGAGCTTTGAATTATACACCGGTCGCAAAGGTGACAAATCTTGTGAAGACAATGGAAGAACTCAAGGAAAAAGGACTCTGGTTTGTATGTGCTGATATGGATGGCGAGCAGATGTATGACCTGAACCTGACAGGACCGATCGGTCTTGTGATCGGAAATGAAGGTGAGGGCGTTGGCCGTCTTGTGAAAGAAAACTGTGATTTCGTTGCAGGAATTCCAATGAAAGGTCAGATTAATTCTCTGAATGCATCTGTGGCAGCAGGCGTTCTTGCTTATGAGATCGTAAGACAGAGGATTTCGCAGAAATAAATATGAGTATTGCTCGAAAAAAGAGTGATAACAGGTGATAATCGGATGAGTAAGTATGACAGAATGACAGATGAGCAGCTTTTATGTGATTACAAAAATGGAAATCAGGAGATTATGGATTACCTGATGGTGAAATATAAATCCATGGTAAGAAAGAAAGCGCGTGCAATGTATCTGTTGGGTGGAGAGAACGAGGATCTGATCCAGGAAGGAATGATCGGTTTGATCAAAGCAGTGCGGGATTTTGATGTAACGCAGAAAACATCATTTTCAAGTTTTGCAGAACTTTGTGTCTCCAGACAGATGTACTCGGCAATTGAGGCATCAAATCGAAAAAAGCATCTGCCTTTGAATTCTTATGTTTCGTTATATGAAGACAGTGAAGAGGTAGGAGAGGGGAGAAGTCTTCCTTTGATTGACACGATAGAATCATCGAAGGAGAATGATCCGGAAGTTCTCTATTTTGGAAAAGAATATACAGAAGCTTTTGCGGAGCAGCTCAAAGAATTGCTCAGTCCATTAGAAAATCATGTTCTTTATCTGCACTTGATGGGAACGGATTATCGGACGATTGCGGAATTACTTGGAAAGAGTCCGAAGTCAGTGGACAATGCACTTCAGAGGATCAAGACAAAAGCACAAAAGATTCTGCCGTAAAGGAGAAATACGGATGAAGAAAAAATACAATTACCTTTTGGCACTTGCAGTCTTTCTGGTGATCATGATCTGCTTTAACAAATTCGGATACATCATTTCTTATCTGGCCGCAATTGGCGGGCCTCTGGTTATGGGAAACAATGGAACAATGGTGGTTTATGAGTTCCTGATGAGTCATTTGAATCTGGTATCGGCAATTTTGTACCTTATGGTTCTGCCTATTCCTGCTTTATGGTATTATCTTGCTTTTCAGCTGCGTGAAGGAGGAATCCGTGCAATCCTAGGCAAATGCAGAAGAGTCGGATTGGACGGATGCGTTTTAATTGCGCTGTTTACTTTTGGCATGATACACGTGACCAGTATTATACTGGCAATTGTAGCACGGTCACTTCCGGATGCGATGGATAATTATCAGAATCTGATAGAAAATTCCGGCCTGACAGAATACTCGCTGATGTGGGTTTTCAGTACATTGATTCTTCCACCTCTTGTGGAAGAAATGATTTTCCGGGGTTTGATCCAGAAATATCTTGAACGTGCCGGAATGCATTGGATCCTGGCGAATGTTGTACAGGCGGTTCTGTTTGGAGTGTTCCATCAAAATCTCGTACAGGGAATTTATGCGGCACTTTTGGGGTTCGCACTTGGATTTGTGGCGCATCGCTATAACACCCTGGCGGCATCCATGCTGATGCACATGTTCTATAATCTGATGGGAACGCTGATCGTAGATCTTGAGAGCAGATTCCTTCCGGCAATAGTAATGGGAATGATTATCCTGATCAGTATTCCGATGACAGTGAGTGCTGTGACGTTGATTTGTCTGACAACAAATAATAAAAAAACAGAGGTTTGAGAAGATGAGATTTGTAATACAAAGAGTAACAGAGGCATCTGTTACGATTGATGGTGAGATATCAGGAAAGATTGGAAAAGGGTATCTTGTTCTGATTGGAGTAGCAGATACAGACACAAAAGAGATTGCAGACAAAATGATACGAAAAATGATCGGACTTCGCATTTTTGAAGATGAACAGGGAAAGACAAACCTTTCGCTTGCCGATGTGGACGGAGGTCTTCTCTTGGTTTCACAGTTTACGTTATATGCAAACTGTAAGAGAGGAAACAGACCAAGCTTTATTGAAGCAGGAAAACCGGATATGGCGAATGAGATGTATGAATATATCATTGAAAAATGCAGGGAGTCAGTGGAGGAAGTACAGACCGGAGAGTTTGGAGCTGATATGAAGGTTCAGCTGCTCAATGACGGGCCATTTACCATTTTGCTGGATTCAGATCAGCTTTAACTTGACAATCAAACTCAAGTAGTGTATATTTAATTTTGCGTTCTGCTGGAACGCAATAAGCTGTCTTGGCGCAGTCGGTAGCGCGTCGCCTTGGTAAGGCGGAGGTCGGGGGTTCAAGTCCCCTAGACAGCTTTGAACCTTTCCCCGGAAACGCCCGTAAATGCGGTGTTTTCGGGGTTTTTCTTATTTCGGCAGATTCGTAATGCAGATCTTTAGGTCTTCATAGATTCCAACAGAGATCTCGTTGCGGATTTTCCTATAGGTTTACAGGCTTGAAAGAAAAAATGCAATTCCTTGTTGAGAATTCTTTCGCTTGTCATAAAATATGTTATACTGAATTGGATTGAAGTGGTGATTCAAGGTGACGGGTTCTGCAGAAGGGGAAGCCGTATGAGCGAAAAGAATTATGAAACAAGTGAACTAAAAGAACTGAAAGATGTGTTACAGACATTTACGGAGTTTGTATGGGAGATGGAAGAATATCTGCCGGAATTTTATCATTTTTTTGATACGATGAGGCAGAACATCGAGATTTTTCTTCGGGTCGGCGAAGAAGATGAAGAACAGATCCATGAGATTCTGGAACGGGATTGGGAGAAAGCACATGCACCGCTTGTGGGAGTACAGTGTTATGATTTTCAAGGATCACATCCGGAGGCAGAAGCAGGAACTTGTGTTTATTTTGCGAATCTTTTGACAGAAATCGGTCGGTTTTTTGAACCGGTGAGTATGTTGGGAGTGTTTTGAATGAAGTGAAAAGGAGAGATTGATATGGCATCATTTTTAGAAGACATCACACCATTTTACGGGACAGGAGAACGGAATGGGAAAGGACAGACACTGGAAGAATTTCTGGAAGAATATGATCCATATCGATATAAAAATCCGTGCTGTACAACAGACACAGTTGTTTTCTCTTATAAAGATGAACAGGCACTGAAAGAAGGACGATTAAAGGTGCTTTTGGTTAAGAGAGGAAATCATCCCAGTATTGGCTGTTGGGCTCTTCCGGGAGGATTTGTAAATTTGCGGGAGAATCTGGAGGATACAGCAAGACGGGAACTGCAGGAAGAGACCGGAGTCAGCGGACTTCCGGTGGAACAGTTTGCCTGTTATGGAGATTATCAGAGAGATCCGAGAGCAAGGATTATTACAAGTGCGTATCTTTCTATCGTAAAGGAGTCGGATGTAAGTGTAGAGGCCGGAGATGATGCGGCAGATGCAGCATGGTTTGAGATAGAGATGGAACCGGAGACAGCATATGAAGAAGATGGATGGAAAAAGACGGAATATCATCTGACAATTCAAAATCAGGATCAGAAGAGAAATGCGGTTATCCTGAAAAAGGAGCGGACAGGATTGGTCAGAGAAAAATACTATGTTGTAAAAGAAGGTGGAGGAATTGCAGTGGATCATGCAGCTATTCTGGCACAGGCTTATGAATTGTTAAAAGGCAGGCTGCATTCAGGGCAAAACATGCATTTTCCGTGTCAATCAGCAGAGTGATTGACACGAAAGTGAACAGTGACTTAAAAGGATAACTGTAAGAGGAGACGAAAAGAATCTCTTGTGGTTGTTCTTTTTATGTGATAAGATATTGAGCATGAAAACCTGTAGGATAAATCACACTTCCGAAGGAATGTGACAGATCATCCGGATGGTACTTATGGTTAGTAGGAGGAAGATATGGAGAACGAAACAGTTTCAAAGAATTTTATTGAACAGGAGATAGATAAGGATCTGGCAGAAGGAGTTTACGATCATGTATGCACCCGTTTCCCACCGGAGCCGAATGGATACCTTCATATTGGTCATGCGAAGTCTATCCTTTTGAACTATGGACTGGCAGAGAAGTATAATGGTGAATTCCATATGAGATTTGATGATACGAACCCGACAAAGGAGAAGACAGAATTTGTTGAGTCTATCAAAGAGGATATTAAGTGGCTGGGTGCTGACTGGAAGGATCATCTTTATTTTGCATCCGATTATTTTGATCAGATGTATGAGTGCGCTGTGAAGCTGATTAAGAAAGGAAAAGCATTCGTCTGTGATCTTACAGCAGAACAGATGCGTGAATATAGAGGAACACTTACAGAACCAGGAAAAGAAAGTCCATATAGAAATCGTTCTGTAGAGGAAAACCTTGAGCTTTTTGAGAATATGCGTGCCGGAAAGTATGCAGACGGGGAGAAAGTGCTTCGTGCAAAGATTGATATGGCATCACCGAATATTAATATGCGTGACCCGATCATTTATCGTGTTGCCCGCATGACACATCACAATACAGGAGATAAGTGGTGTATTTATCCGATGTATGATTTCGCTCATCCGATCGAGGATGCAATCGAGGGAATCACACATTCCATCTGTACACTTGAGTTTGAAGATCACAGACCGCTTTATGACTGGGTTGTGAGAGAATGTGAATTCGAGAACCCACCGCGTCAGATTGAGTTCGCAAAACTGTATCTTACGAATGTTGTAACAGGAAAGCGTTATATTAAGAAGCTCGTAGAAGATAAGATTGTTGATGGATGGGATGATCCAAGACTGGTTTCTATCGCAGCGCTCAGAAGAAGAGGATTTACACCGGAGTCAATCAAGATGTTTATTGATATGTGTGGTATTTCCAAGAGCCAGAGCTCTGTTGATTATGCGATGCTTGAGTACTGTATCCGTGAGGATTTGAAGATGAAGCGTTCCCGTATGATGGCTGTGCTTGATCCGATCAAGCTTGTGATTGATAACTATCCGGAAGGAGAAGTTGAATATCTGGATGTTGCGAATAATCTGGAGAACGAAGAACTCGGACAACGTAAAGTTCCGTTCTGTCGTGAACTTTACATCGAGAGAGATGACTTCATGGAAGAACCGCCAAAGAAATATTTCCGCTTGTTCCCAGGGAATGAAGTTCGTCTGATGCACGCATATTTTGTGAAGTGTGAAAGCTTTGTAAAGGATGAGAATGGTAACGTGACAGAAGTTCACTGTACTTATGATCCTGAGACAAAGGCTGGAAGTGGATTTACAGGACGTAAGGTGAAAGGAACAATTCATTGGGTTCCGGCACCATATGCACAGAAAGCAGAAGTAAGACTGTATGAGAACCTTGTAGATGAAGAGAAGGGTGTATACAATAAAGAGGATGGTTCTCTGAACCTGAATCCAAATTCTCTGAAGATTATCAAAGATGCTTATGTGGAGCCAAGCTTTGCAGATGCGAAAGCTTATGATAGCTTCCAGTTTGTAAGAAACGGATTTTTCTGTATCGATGCAAAGGATTCTACACCGGAGAATCTGGTATTTAACCGTATTGTTTCTCTGAAGAGTTCTTTCAAACTGCCGAAGAAATAAAAAACGGACTGCCGTGATCACAATGAGAAATTGTTCACGGCAGTTTTTCATAGTTATAGGTGTGATGCAGAGGGAGAACAAGAATGTATGAATTGACAATGAGTTTGAATTCAAAATCAAAAACTCCGCTGTACGAACAGATTTATGAATTTATCAAGGAAGAGATTCAGAATAACGTAATACAGAGTGGAGAGCGGCTTCCATCTACAAGAGCATTGAGTAAGCATCTGGTAGTGAGCAGGAGTACAGTAGAACTTGCATATGAACAGCTCCTGTCGGAAGGGTATGTGGAGGCAATCCCATGCAAAGGATATTTTGTCGCAAAGATCGAAGGCATATATCAGCTTCAGAAGAGACCGGAGATCAAAGTTGAACCGATTTCTTCAGGAGTGACAGAATACGCGTATGATTTCACTCCGAACGGTGTGGATCTCAACAGTTTTCCGTATAATATTTGGAGAAAATTATCCAAAGAATGTCTGATAGATGATAAGGCAGAGATGTTCCGATTGGGGAATCCTCAAGGGGAATATGGGCTTCGGAATGCGATCAGCAGTTATTTGCATCAGGCAAGAGGAATACACTGTCATCCGGATCAGATCATTATTGGAGCAGGAAGCGATTATCTGCTTATGCTTTTGACGACAGTGATTGGAAATTGTCATAAAGTTGCGCTGGAAAACCCAACCTATGGACAGGCCTATCGATTGTTTGAACGATTAAGCTATAAAGTCTGTACTGTTGATATGGATCAAAGCGGGATGCGGATTGATGAATTAGAGAAATCAGGGGCGGATATTGCATTTGTCATGCCGTCTCATCAGTACCCACTTGGATGTGTTATGCCGATACAAAGAAGAATGGAACTTTTGAAATGGGCAGATGGGGCAGAAGGCAGATATATTATTGAAGATGATTACGACAGTGAATTTCGATATAAAGGAAAGCCGATTCCGGCACTGCAGGGAAGTGATAGCAATGGGAAAGTGATTTATACAGGTACCTTTTCTAAATCACTGGCACCTTCTATTCGAATGAGCTATATGGTGCTTCCGGAACATATTTTGAAAATTTATCAGGAAAAATGCAGATTCATCAGTTCTACTGTCTCCAAGGTGGATCAGATGATTCTTCAGAAATTTATGGAAGAAGGCTATTATGAGCGACATCTGAATAAAACACGCGCATTATATAAGAACAGGCATGATGTTCTGATCAGCAGCCTTCGGAAGATGAAAGAGATTCTGGAAATTTCCGGAGAAAATGCAGGTGTTCACCTGTTGCTGCATTTTAAGACGGATGATTCCGAAAAGGATTTGATTGAAAAAGCAGCGAAACAAGGTGTCAGAGTTTATGGCTTATCAGAGTATTGTGTAAAAGATAATGAAGACAGTACAGGAAAAGCGGTGATTCTGTTAGGTTATGCAAACATGAATGAGGAGAGAATCCGTGCAGCAGTTCAACTACTCTGTAAGGCATGGAAATAGATGATAGAAAAACAGGCTGTATTTTAATAAAAAAGAGAAGCGGATCGTTCAATTTTACTAAGTGTAAGATTGAACGATCCGCTTTCTTTTTTATTATTCGTTTTCAGCAATCGTATCATTTGATTCATCAGAAACTGCTGGTTGTGTTTCTGCTTCAGAAGAGTCAGCGCTGTCAACATCAGATTTTTCAGTTAAATCATCTGGTTGGGCTGCCTGCAAAGATACATAAGATCTTTCCTGTGTTGGTTCAAGATCCTGATCCAGATCAAATGTATCGGAATCCGTTTCTTCTTTATTGCTATCGGTGCTATCTGCTTTTATATCAGAGGATGTACTCTTTGATTTTTTGATCAGACGAACAGCAAGAAGTCCGATTGCAGTACCAACAGTGCCAAGTCCAACTATCCATTTGATTAATTTTTTCAATTCTATAGTCTCCCTTCTATTAAACTAAATTTCATACTGATAAACAGTTTGCTCTCAGGGGAAAACCGCCTGATTTACTTTTTATTGTAATACTTTTATCGCAGAAATACAATATTTCTGACATTTAAATAAAAAAATGCGAAATAACGTTTTACAACCCTGCAAAAGTATAGTATAATTCTTAAGGCGGTAATGGTTATAAGTACCGCTGATTAATATTATTTACAAGCAAACATACGCAGGAGGGTTTGAAATGGTAAAAGCAGTAGTTGGTGCAAACTGGGGCGATGAAGGAAAGGGTAAGATCACAGACATGCTCGCCAGAGAGGCAGATATCATCGTTCGTTTTCAGGGTGGTGCGAATGCAGGCCATACAATTGTGAATGATTACGGAAAATTTGCGCTGCATACACTGCCATCAGGTGTGTTCTATGGACATACGACCAGCATCATTGGTAATGGTGTCGCACTGGATGTGCCGCGTCTTTTCGCAGAGGTACAGTCTATAGTAGAAAAAGGTGTTCCGATGCCGAAGATTCTTGTATCCGACAGAGCACAGATGGTAATGTCTTATCACAAGAATTTTGACGCATATGAAGAAGAGAGACTCGGAGGAAAATCTTTCGGTTCCACAAAGTCAGGAATTGCTCCGTTCTATTCAGATAAGTATGCAAAGATCGGTTTTCAGGTTAGTGAGCTGTTTGATGATGAACTTTTGAAGGAGAAGGTTGTGCGCGTGGCAGAGCAGAAGAATGTACTGCTTGAGCATTTATACCACAAACCACTGATTAATCCTGATGAGTTATATAACGAACTGATGGAATATAAGAAAATGGTAGAGCCGTTTGTAGCTAATGTATCTCTTTACCTTCACGAGGCAATCAAAGAAGGAAAGACAGTTCTTCTTGAAGGACAGTTAGGATCCATGAAAGATCCGGATCACGGAATTTATCCAATGGTTACATCTTCCTCAACACTTGCAGGATACGGTGCGATCGGAGCAGGAATCCCACCATACGAGATCAAGCAGATCGTTACAGTATGTAAAGCATACTCAAGTGCAGTAGGAGCCGGAGCTTTCGTAAGCGAGATCTTTGGAGAGGAAGCAGACGAGCTTAGAAGACGTGGTGGTGACGGCGGAGAGTTCGGCGCTACAACAGGACGTCCAAGAAGAATGGGATGGTTTGACTGTGTTGCATCCAAATATGGCTGCAGAATGCAGGGAACAACAGATGTAGCATTTACAGTACTCGATGTACTTGGATATCTGGATGAGATTCCGGTATGTGTTGGTTATGAGATCAACGGAGAAGTTACTACAGAATTCCCGGTAACACATCTTCTTGAGAAGGCAAAACCGGTTTACAAAGTTCTTCCGGGATGGAAAGAAGACATTCGTGGAATCAAAAACTACGAAGATCTTCCGGAAAACTGCCGTAAATACATTGAATTCATCGAGAAAGAGATCGAGTATCCGATCACAATGATCAGTAACGGACCAGGAAGAGACGATATTATTTATCGTAATAAATAATGAAACAGAAATACAGGACAGGAAGTGAAAGCTTTCCGTCCTGTATTTTTTATATATTAGGAAAGTTCTTTCCTAATATATAAAAACGCTCCGCTAGGGATGCGCACTGCGGCGTACAATGTAGTTGTTGCTCCGCGTGGAATCTGCACGGAAAACAAAAAGATAGTAATAAATCAGAAAGTTCCTCATATAATATGATGATACCAGGGTCAAAAGGTCTGAAACCACCGGTGCTTGCACAAAGGTGGTGTAATGGCCTTGGGACCCGCCCAATATGAGCATAAAAGTGGAGCGGAAGCTTCACGATATGCGAATAGTGGGTAGAATTGTGGGAGTGCATTGCACGAAACAATCCGTAGGTATCATAGTTGGGGGCTTTTGCCCCCAACATCATAATATATAGCTGAGAAAAAAGAAGGAGGAATTCGATGGAACAGAACAGCAATGAAAAAGGCAGAGAAAATTTATCCATGGAAGAATATCTGAAGAGGAGACAGGCAGTAAAAACCCGGGAAACAGCTTCGCATGTCGCCCGGGGAGTAGATTCTGTCAGTGCATTACTGACTGCAGTATTTTATTTATGATCAGAATTGTCTTTTGAATCATCTTTCAACAGTCGTGTGACCAGCAGCAGTCCATAGAGAATAACAGGAACGAAAATGGTTGCAGCGATAGATGCTTTGAGAAGATCAGAAGCAACAGGTGAATCAATCAGTGCAAAAATCAGTGTGCACAAATACATTGCGATAAGAATAAAAACCCCTAATAGTGCAGAAATACGTTTCAGTTTTTTCATGTGACCAGTCCTTTCATACGCCAATATAGTAATAGTAACAGTATATATCAAATAATTGTTTACGGCAAATAAAATATGTTATATAATAGAAGGGCGATTGAATTCGAAGTTTAAAGATAAAGGAGCAATATACAATGAGTGAGAAATGTTTATTAGACCAGTGGCGTGACATGGCCTATGACCGTAATCTTCCGAAAGATCAGCTGGAGAAGTTCTGGGGAACATACTTTACAATCGAAAGAGAGATTTACGAGCAGCTGCTTGAGAACCCGGATGAAGAAGTGAAGGGAACAGTGAAAGAGCTTGCTGAGAAATATGGACAGGATGTTATGACAATGGTTGGATTCCTTGACGGAATCAATGACAGTCTGAAGACAGCAAACCCGATCGAGACAATGGAAGAAGATACAGTTGTAAGTCTTGCATTTGATAAAGAACTTCTTTACAAGAACATGATCGATGCAAAAGCTGACTGGCTGTATGGACTCCCACAGTGGGATAAGATCTTTGATGCAGAGACAAAGAAACGTCTGTATCGTGAGCAGAAACAGTCCGGTACAGTTCGCAAAGCGAAAAAGATCGGAAGAAATGATCCATGTCCGTGCGGAAGTGGAAAGAAATATAAATTCTGCTGTGGAAAGAACGCATAAGAATCAGATTACTGGCGGTATGTATTGAGAGATACATACCGTTTTGTGTTTTTGGATATAAGTGTATATATTTAAAAGAAAGGGACATACTGATATTGTTCTAATAAGATTAAGAGGAGGAAATCAGTATGCCAGAATTAAGCTGTACCGTACAGACATGTGTACACAATTATCAGTATCTTTGCGAACTGGATAAGATCCAGGTGGGAGGAAACAGTGCGAAGGATGCGAAGGAGACCTGTTGCGATAGCTTTGAAGAAAGAAGAGAGGGAAGTTATAGCAATAAGACGGATTCGATGAAGTCTGTTTCAGATTGCTCAGATGTTGACTGCCAGGCGAAAGATTGCAGATATAATGAAGAGTGCAAATGTCACGCAGGGAAAATCAGTGTAGAAGGCGGTGACGCCTGCCACAGCAGTGGGACAGAATGTGCAACATTTGATTGTTGCTGTAATTGAGTATCAGATAAAAGTATAAAATCGTGATAAATAGAAAGAGATTTGGAAGAGGGAATCTTCTGAATCTCTTTTTTCTACTGTTGACTCTATTGTTGTAACCGCGTTATAATCGTAATATGTATATTTAACAGAAGAAAGGAAATGATCGTACATGAGTGAATATCGACAGGATGAGCATACGACAGCGAAAGAGGCGTCAAAGACTCATACAGATCAAAGTTATAGACACAATTCGCGGGAAGAACATGAAAAAAGAAGGTATAGCTTCAAAGAACAGGCCATAAAAAGTATGACGTTGTTCTTCGTAGTTGCGACATGTATCTTATTTTATTTTGCACTTTTGAGATTGGGACAGATTTCATCTGTATTTAAGCAGTTTTTAACAGTGGCAAAACCTATTATTTATGGACTGGCAATTGCATATTTGCTGAATCCGATTGTGAAGTGGATAGACCGTCGGATGATTCCGCTTTTGGAGAAACATTGTCCCAAATTAAAGAAGAAAAAACAGATATCAAGAGGAGTTGGAATCTTCGTATCTGTCATCTTAATGTTGGCATTGATTATTACACTTCTCAATATGATGATTCCGGAGTTATATGGAAGTATCCGCGACATGATTTTCACTGTGCCGAGTCAGATGAACCGGTTTATCCATGAATTCAGTAAGATGCATTCTTCTGATTCAACAGTTGGAAAGATGTTGGCGAGCATAGTTGAAGAAGCAAGTGATTTTGTTCAGAACTGGATGAAGACAGATTTGATGGAGAAAGTGAATCTGTGGATGACACAGCTTACTGTGGGAATGATTCAGATGGTTCGTGAAGTCTTTAATTTTATTATTGGAATCATTGTCTCTATTTATGTTTTGTTTAGCAAAGAGAAGTTCCAGAAACAGACAAAGAAGCTGATCTACGCTGTATTTCGTCCGGGACAGGCCAATATGATTCTTCAGATTGGCGGAAAAAGTAATGAGATCTTCGGTGGATTTATTATCGGAAAGATTATTGATTCTCTGATTATCGGAGTAATCTGTTTTATAGGATTATCAATTCTGAATATGCCATATACAATGCTGGTCAGCGTGATCGTAGGAGTGACAAATGTAATTCCATTCTTTGGACCGTATATCGGAGCAATTCCGAGTGCAATTCTGATTCTGCTTGCAGATCCATTGAAAGGACTCTATTTTATCATTTTTGTTATTGCATTGCAGCAGTTTGATGGAAATGTGCTGGGACCAAAGATTTTAGGAAATTCGACAGGACTTTCCTCGTTCTGGGTTGTTTTCTCAATCCTGATCGCAGGGGGATTATTTGGTATTCCGGGAATGCTTTTTGGTGTACCGACATTTGCGGTGATTTATTATATTGTAAATATGCTGGTTAATTCTATCCTGAAGAAAAAAGAACTTCCAACAGATACAGAGTGCTATGGGAAGAACGGATATGTAGATTCCGAAGGAATTTATATACAGAAAGAAAAACAGGAAGAGATAAAAGAAATACAAGAAGAAAAGGGAGATAAGGACAATGCCGATTCGAGTACAAAATGATTTGCCGGTAAAGGAAATATTGGAACAAGAGAACATCTTCGTGATGGATGAGATGCGTGCGGCACATCAGGATATCCGTCCGATCAGTATCGGACTTCTGAATCTGATGCCACTTAAGGAAGATACAGAGCTTCAGATTCTGAGAGCACTTTCAAACTCTCCGCTGCAGGTGGATGTTACTTTCGTAAGAGTGACAAGTCATGTGTCAAAGAATACATCAACAAGTCACATTTATAAGTTCTATGAAGCTTTTGATGATATCAAGGATAAAAGGTTTGACGGATTTATTATCACGGGCGCACCTGTAGAACAGATGCCGTTTGAAGATGTAGATTATTGGGAAGAACTGAAACGTATTATGGAGTGGACAAAGACAAATGTTGTGTCTACACTTCATCTTTGCTGGGGAGCACAGGCTGGTATTTATTATCATTATGGAATTGATAAGGTACAACTTCCGGAAAAACGTTCAGGTTTGTTCTGGCACCACGTAAGGAACAGAAAGATTCCGATCGTCAGAGGATTTGATGATAAGTTTCTGGCACCGCATTCAAGACATACAGAAGTTCCGCAAGATCTTTTGGAGAAAGATGACAGAATTACAATTCTTGCAGATTCGGAAGAAGCAGGAGTTTATCTTTGCATGGCGCAGGATGGACGTCAGATCTTTGTAATGGGACATCCGGAGTACGATAGAATGACACTGGATTCAGAGTATAAGAGAGATCTGGGGAAAGGATTGAATCCACAGATTCCGAAGAATTATTATCCGAATGATGATCCAGAGAAGAAACCAATGCTGACCTGGAGAGCGCATTGCAATAACCTGTATACGAACTGGTTGAATTATTACGTATATCAGGTGACACCTTATGATCTGTATGGAACACCGTTCTAAAGGTTTGGATTAGAGAGTTTTCGTATAACGATAAGAAAAACAAAAAAGCACCTTCGGAAGATATTGTTCTTCCGAAAGTGCTTTTTCTATATCCTGTTTCCGATTACGAATATCCTTAACAACTCTGAAACCAATTCCTATCGCCCAATCCAGTTGTCGAAAGGATCCGGTTTTACAGATATGAAATCATTCTGTACATCCGCGCTGTTCAGCTTAATCTGCTGTCGGCTCTTTTCAGCAGCTTCTTCAGATTCAAATAGCTGATCTTCCGGCATTGTCAGTGCGCCGCAGGAGCCAATCAGCTGAATGATATAGTTATCCCCCTGCTTGCGTGCAATCTTTCCTTTACGGATTGTTGTGTTATTCTCAAGAATATATATAACATCATCTTTGTTGTACATCATTTCACATCCTCTTCATCAAATTCCAGGGTGATATAGTTGAATCTGTCGTCCTTCCAGATCTTAATGACTTTGCCTTTGCGGGTCTTCAAGCGTTCCCGGTTCTTGAAATTCGTGCTTGCACCGTAGGCATGCTCGAGCATATACCAATAGGAAGTGGGAAGCTCATGTTCGACAATCTCCAAATAATCACCGACAGAGCAGCAATCCGGCTGTTCTGTAGTAAAGTCCATTGTTCGCATACTCTCACCTTCTGTTTCGTGTCTATAGAATCTATTATACTCTAAACACAGAATATCTCAAGAGAATTATTTCACCAACTTGTTTTTTACTTTCAAGTATTTTATAATAATGAATTGCAGTGCTTGCAGGCAGGAAAGAATAAACTTCCTGTATACGGGACAAGAAGAACGAGAAAACAGATAAAAGTGAAAATAAATTGGAGGTTATTAACAGAGATGAATCGAATTGCAAGATTTGAAAAAGTGAGTAAAGAAAAGTTCTTTGAAGGGTGGAAAGACACATTTGAGACAGCGGAAGAAAAAGAGATGGAAGCAATCTACGAGTCTTTAAAACTGCCGGGAAGAGCGACAGCCGGAAGTGCAGGATATGACTTCTTTGCACCGGTGAAAATCACACTGAAACCGGGAGAAACCGTCAAGATTCCAACGGGAGTCCGTGTGTGGATGGAACAGGACTGGGTACTGAAGTGTTATCCGAGAAGCGGACTGGGATTCAAGTACAGACTGCAGCTGAACAATACAGTAGGAATTATCGACAGCGATTATTATTATTCCGACAATGAAGGACAGATCTTTGCAAAGATCACAAATGATTCTAATGAAGGAAAAACCGTAGAAGTAGAAGCAGGAGATGGATTCATGCAGGGAATCTTCGTACAGTACGGAATTACATTAGATGATGACGTGACAGAAGTAAGAAATGGTGGATTTGGAAGTACAACAAAAAAGAAATAAAAGGCTGACAGAATAATTTGTAAGAAAAAGGGAAACCTAAACTCAGTGAAGCCAAGGCAAATAAGAGGCAGAAAAAAGAGGGTTAGGTTTTATGATCAGAAAGATTAAAAAAGAAGTCGGTTGTTCTTTTAAAGAAAATATTCAATATATGGATCAGACCCTTCCGGTGGAGAAAAGCTTTGACATTATCCGCCGGGAGATGGAGATCGGTGGAAAAGAATCGGTATTCTACTACATTGATGGATTTATAAAAGATGAAGCAATGTTAAAGATTATGGATTCTTTTCTTTCTATTACAGCAGAAGATCTCCCACAGGATGCGGAAACTTTTTCGAAACAGAAGATTCCTTATGTAGAAGTGGATGTGTTGAAATGTTTTGATGATATTCTGAGGAATGTACTCTCTGGTACAGCGGTGTTCTTTGTAGATGGTTATGATGCAGCACTATGTATGGATTGCAGAAGTTATCCTGCCCGTGGTGTAGACGAGCCGGATAAAGATAAATCGCTTCGCGGTTCCAGAGATGGTTTTGTAGAGACAATTGTATTTAATACGGCACTGATGCGTAGAAGGATCAGAGATCCACATCTGATTATGGAAATGACAGAAGCAGGTCAGAGTTCCAGAACGGACATAGCAGTCTGCTATATGTCAGACCGTGTAGATGAAGAACTTTTAAACAATATAAAATCAAGGATTGAGAAACTTGAGGTAGATGACCTGAGAATGAATCAGCAGAGTCTTGCAGAAGCACTTTTCAAGAGAAAATGGTTCAATCCTTTCCCAAAGTTCAAATTTACAGAGAGACCGGATACGGCAGCAGCCTGTCTTTTGGAAGGAAAGGTTGTGATTCTGGTGGATAACTCGCCGTCGGCAATGATACTTCCAACGTCTGTTCTGGATATGATAGAAGAGGCAAATGATTATTATTTTCCGACGTTGACCGGAATGTATCTGAAGATTTCCAGAACCCTGATCACAATCGCAACGGTGTTTTTTACACCATTGTATCTATTATATATGCAGAATCCGCAGTGGCTACCGGGCGTTTTTTCATTTGTAATGGTGCGTGATCAGATCAATCTTCCATTGATCTGGCAGTTTCTGCTGCTTGAACTGTCAATTGACGGTTTACGGCTGGCTGCGATGAATACGCCAACGATGCTCAGTACTCCGTTGAGTGTGATTGCCGGTATTGTGATGGGAGAATTTTCGGTAGAATCCGGTTGGTTCAATTCAGAAGTAATGCTATATATGGCATTTGTGGCAGTGGCAAATTATACACAGCCGAATTTCGAACTTGGATATGCATTAAAATTTATGAGACTGATGCTTCTTGTACTGACTGCAGTGTTTAATCTGTATGGATTTGTTGTGGGATGTATTTTGGTATTATGTTTCCTCGTGTTTAATAAAACACTTTCAGGAAGAAATTATCTAAATGTAAAAATTAACTGACAAAATCTTAATTTTGTTAATATATCTTTGCTCTTTATTATAAAAGATGGTATGATATAGAAAATATTGCTTATCCGGAAAATACATGTCTGCTATATGGAATGTAGTGGTGGTTTCCGGAAGAAAGAGAGCAGGAGGTTATTGACATGAGAGAGTTCATTATTACCGTGAACAGTACTGTAGACTTACCGAAGGAATGGCTGGAAGAGAGACATGTTCCGGTCCTTCCGCTGAAATATACAATTGATGGAGAGAATTACACAGATATGTCAGGATTGACAGCGAAAGAGTTCTTTCAGAAATTAAGAGAAGGTCATATGTCTGTGACTTCTCAGATCAATCCTGAAGAAGCACGCGAGATGCTGGAACCGTTTGTGAAAGAAGGAAAAGATGTACTTCATCTTGGTTTTTCTTCCGGCTTAAGCGGAACATACAATAGTATGCGAATCGCAGCAGAAGAACTGGCGGAGGATTATCCGGAAGCAAAGATTATTGTGATCGATACACTTTGCGCCTGCCTGGGAGAGGGCTTGCTTTTGTACTATGCTCTTAAGTTAAAAGAAGAAGGCAAGACGATTGATGAGATCGCAAAGTGGGCAGAAGAGAACAAGCTTCACGTTTGCCATAATGTTACGGTGGATGATCTGAATCATCTGCAGAGAGGTGGACGTATTTCCAAAGCGGCAGCAGTTTTGGGGACACTCGTGCAAGTGAAACCGATCATACATATGGATAACAATGGAAAACTTCAGGTGATTGCGAAAGAACGTGGTCGCAAGAAGTCTCTGAATAAAATTGTTGATATGGCAGTAGAACAGTCGAAAGGCTGGGAGAATGAGATCATAATGATCACGCACGGAGATTGCCTGAAAGATGCAGAGTATGTTGCCGGACGTGTCAGAGAGAAGATGGGAATAGAGAATATTCTGATCAATAATATCGGAACAGTGATCGGAAGTCATACAGGACCGGGTGTTGTTGCCGTATTCTGCATGGGAAATGAAAGATAAATTTCGAAAAAAATAAAAAAACAAAAGAAAATGCATTTAAAGTGTTGACAGGAAAGAGTGGATATGGTAGATTAGATATTGCGTTAAGCAAAAAACAAAGTAGAGTATCCACTCTCACCGCAGCACAATTGAGTGACTGATGGTCCGATATCGATAATAAGGAGCTCCTGTTGGAGTTATTACATTTGTCGGGTGGATATGATATTCACTCGTTTTTTTGTGTTTTCGCGTAAGAACCTAAAGGAAATTCATTTGACGGAGGTATACGACAATTAGCGATTTAATGATTAACGAGCAGATCAGAGATAAAGAAGTAAGATTGATCAGCGCGGATGGGGAACAGTTAGGCATCATGTCATCTAGAGATGCAATGAAGCTTGCACAGGAAGCAGAGCTTGATCTGGTGAAGATTGCACCGGGAGCAAAGCCACCGGTATGTAAGATCATTGACTATGGCAAGTACAAATACGAGCAGACTCGTAAAGAGAAAGAAGCCAAGAAGAAACAGAAAACTGTTGAAATCAAAGAAGTGCGTTTATCACCGAATATTGATACGAATGACCTGAATACCAAAGTGAACAATGCTAAGAAGTTCATTTCCAAGGGAAATAAGGTTAAGGTGACACTGCGTTTCAGAGGTCGTGAGATGGCTCACGTACAGCAGAGCAAGCATATCCTTGATGATTTTGCAAAGCAGCTGGAAGATGTTGCTACAGTAGAAAAGGCAGCAAAACTGGAAGGCAGAAATATGAGTATGGTTTTAGCTGAAAAACGTTAAGACAATATGATCCGGGATGAAGATCCTGTAAGGCAGCACAATAAAGGAGGAAATTATCATGCCAAAAATTAAAACAAATAGAGCGGCAGCAAAGCGCTTCAAAGTAACAGGTACAGGAAAGCTGAAAAGAAATAAAGCTTACAAGAGCCATATCTTAACAAAGAAGTCTACAAAGAGAAAGAGAAATCTGAGACAGGCAACTATTACAGATGCAACAAATGTAAAGAACATGAAGAAGGTTTTACCATATCTGTAAGATTTGGAAGTAGATTAAGGAGGAGATTAGGAAATGGCAAGAATCAAAGGCGGAATGAACGCTAAGAAGAAACATAACAGAACACTGAAACTGGCTAAAGGATACAGAGGAGCTCGTTCCAAACAGTACAGAGTTGCAAAACAGTCTGTAATGAGAGCACTCACATCTTCTTACGCAGGAAGAAAACAGCGTAAGCGTCAGATGAGACAGCTTTGGATCGCTCGTATTAACGCAGCTGCAAGAATGAATGGACTTTCTTACAGCAAATTCATGTATGGTCTTAAACTGGCTAACGTTGACATGAACAGAAAGATGCTTGCAGAGCTTGCAGTAAGCGACAGAGAAGGATTCGCAGCACTCGCAGCAGTAGCAAAAGAGAAACTTGCTTAATTTGAGCTTGTATTTTCGCCCGGTTTTCTTCGGAAGACCGGGTTTTCTTATTGTATTAATTGTATATAAAAAATAAATTTTTAAAAAAATTAAAAAAACTGTTGACATTTAATGCCGCAACGTGTATTATAGTCGTTGTGGCAAGGCGGTAACGCAGATGACCACGGTAAAATGATGATATGCGGAAGTGTCGGAACTGGCAGACGAGCAAGACTAAGGATCTTGTGATCAATG